>DATIOK010000067.1:0-1847 GCA_035473255.1 Gaiellales bacterium | reverse complement strand
GGGATCCCGGTCGGAACGCTGGCGATCGGCCGCGCCGGCGCCATCAACGCGGCGCTGTTGGCGGCGGCGATCCTGTCCACCTCCGACGCGGCCGTCGCGGCCGCGCTCGAGCAGTTCCGGGCGGCGCAGACGGCGGACGTGCTGGCCAACCCGGATCCGTCGGAGTAGCGAGGTGCGGGTGGGCGTGCTGGGCGGCGGTCAGCTGGCGCGCATGATGGCGCTGGCGGGACATCCGCTGGGGATCTCGTGCACCGTGCTGGATCCGGCCGCGGACGCTTGCGCCGGCGCGGTGGCCGAGCTGATCGTGGGCGCCTACGACTCGGCCGACGGGCTCGACCGGCTGGCGCGATCAAGCGACGTGGTCACCTTCGAGTTCGAATCGGTGCCGGCTGCATCGGCGGAGCGGCTGGCCGGCCACGTGGCGGTGCAGCCGCCGCCGGCGGCGCTCGAGGTGGCGCAGGACCGGCTGCACGAGAAGCGGCTGTTCGCCGAGCTGGGGATCGAGACGGCGCCGTTTCGCGCGATCGGCTCACAGGCCGATCTGGAGGGCGGGTCGCTGCCCGGAGTGCTGAAGACGCGGCGGCTCGGCTACGACGGAAAGGGCCAGCGGGTGCTGCGCGGCGAGGGCGAGGCTGAGGGTGCGTTCGCGGCGCTCGGGGAGGTGCCGCTGATCCTGGAGGGTCTGGTCGAGTTCGACCGCGAGCTGTCGATCGTGGCCGTGCGCGCGGCGGACGGCGAGGTGGCGTGCTATCCGCTGGTCGAGAACCACCACCGCGAGGGGATCCTGCGAATCACGCACGCCCCGGCGCCGGGGGCCGGCGCGGCGCTGCAGCAACTGGCGCAGCGCTACGCGCGGCTGGTGCTGGAGCGGCTCGAGTACGTCGGCGTGCTGGCGCTGGAGCTGTTCCAGGTCGGTGACCGGCTGCTCGCCAACGAGATGGCGCCGCGCGTGCACAACTCGGGGCACTGGACGATCGAAGGCGCCGAGACCAGCCAGTTCGAGAACCACCTGCGTGCGGTGTGCGGCCTGCCGTTGGGCACCACGGAGCTGCGGATGCCGTCCACGATGGTGAACCTGATCGGCGCAGCGCCTGCGACCGCCGAGCTGGCCGCTGTGACGCGTGCCCACGTGCACCTCTATGGCAAGGCGCCGCGCCCGGGGCGCAAGGTCGGGCATGTCACGGTCACGCGGGGCGGCGACTGGGCGGCCGCCGCCGCGCTTGCCGATGCTGTCTAGAAGATGCGCTTGTAGAGATGCGTCGGGCGGTGCAGTGCATTCGCGGGAATGCGCGCCGACCGCAGCGGCACCTGAGCCAGAGCTCCGCCGCCTGACACCTGCACGCTGTCAACGCCGGCGCTGAAGAAGAAGAGGTTGTCGACCTCGGCGATGCGCAGCCTGACCAGGCGGCCGGCCCATGGCGAGAGGTTGAAGCTGATGGTATGCGGCGCGACCGCCAACGGGTCGCCGGGCACCGTGCGGAAGACGTTCGCGACGATGTCGGATGGACGTAGCGAGTAGAGGCCGGCGTCGGGCAACGTGAGATCGATCCGCAGCTGCTGGTCGGGCGCCGGGCCGGGCACCAGCATCCTCGGGGTGAAGAACACGCCCGCGTAGTTCGCGTACCAGAGGATCATCGACAGCTGCCCGTTCGTGGGCACGCGGAAGGTCTGGAACAGCACGTTGCCGCCGGGGCCGGCCTGGTCGTCCAGGGCCGCGGTCTTGCCCTGCGGAGGCGGCGGGACGGGGGCGCCGCTGATCGGTGCCACCGTTCCGTGGTAGGCGAACCAGCCGTGCAACACGACCAGCGGGTGGCCGGGGGCGTGCCCCCATCCGGACATCGATCCGG
>DATIOK010000066.1:0-3842 GCA_035473255.1 Gaiellales bacterium | reverse complement strand
GATGAAGGCCGCGGCGGCAGCCTTGTGCTTGGCCGTGACCGGTATAGAGAGCCCCTCCGGCAGGCCGAACGAGGCGCCCGGGCCGGCGACGCCCGGCACCAGGCCAAGGGCCGCCTTGCCGACGATGCTGGACTGGCTGGGATCGTTGGAGGTGGGCAGGTTGCCGGGGCCGGTCGCGAACAGGATCGCGCTCTGCCCTGCCAGGAAGTCGTTCAGGGCGACGTCGTCGTTCAACGCCACCGAGCCCGGGGAGACCCAGCCGTTCTTGACCGCGTCCGCTTCCCACGATCCCAGCCCGATGCACTACTTCAAGAACGCCTTCGACGGCGGCGAGAACGGCGTCGGCCTGGCCGCATCACCGCTCACGCGCGGCTGCGACTGCCTGGGCGAGATCGCCTACCTGGACGCGATCGTGTCCGACCCGAGCGGCGCGCCGGTGCCGATACCGAATGCGATCTGCATTCACGAGGAGGACGCGGGCGTGCTGTGGCGGCACATCGAGTGGCGTGACGGATCGGGTGAGTTGCGGCGCTCGCGGCGGTTGGTGATCTCGTCGTTCTCGGCGATCGGCAACTACGACTACGGGTTCTTCTGGTACCTGTACCAGGACGGCACGATCGAGTTCGAGGTGAAGCTGACCGGGGTGCTCTCGACCGGCGCCGTGGCCCCGGGCGTGCAGCCTGAGCACGGCACCCTGGTGGCCCCGGGGCTGAATGCGATGGTGCACCAGCACTTCTTCAACATGCGGCTCGACATGGACGTCGACGGGCAGCGAAATGCTGTCGACGAGGTCTGGACGGAGTCGCTCCCGCCCGGCGACGGCAACCCCCACGGCAATGCCTTTCGGCCGCGACGGCAGCGGCTGGCCACGGAGCATGCTGCCCGGCGCACGGTCGACACGCGCTCGGCGCGGTGGTGGGAGATCGTCAACCCGGAGCGGCTGCATCGGCTCGGTCAGCCGATCGCCTACCGGCTGGTGCCTGGAGAGACAACGTTCCCGTTCGCGCAGCCGGATGCTCCGGTCAGCAAGCGCGCCGGGTTCATCCGGCAGCACCTGTGGGTGACGCCCTACCGCCGCGACGAGCGCTACGCGGCCGGGGAGTACCCCAACCTGCACCCTGGCGGTGCCGGCCTGCCGGAGTGGACGAGCGCCGACCGGCCGATCGACGGCGAGGACATCGTGGTCTGGTATACGTTCGGCCACCACCACGTTCCCCGGCCCGAGGACTGGCCGGTGATGCCGGTGGCGACGGCGGGGTTCAAGCTGAAGCCGGTCGGGTTCTTCGAGCGGAACCCGGCGCTCGACGTCCCGCCGTCCGAGCCGGATTCTGACCACCACTGCTGAGATGGGAGTCGCCGTGAGCACAGTCGAGGGTCGCGTGGCGCTGGTGACCGGAGCCAGTAGCGGCATCGGAACGGCGACCGCCCGGGCGCTCGCGGACGGCGGCGCGAAGCTGGCGCTGGCATCGCGCCGCGCCGACGACCTCGGCATTGACGGCGCCCTGGCACGGCCCTGCGACGTGCGCCGGCCCGAGCAGATCGGGGCACTGGTGGCAGAGGCGGTCGAGCGCTTCGGCGGGATCGACATCGTGGTCGCGAACGCGGGGGTGGGCGCCTACGGCGACTTCCTCGACCTCGATCCGGAGTACCTCGAGGAGATGATCGACACCAACGTCAAGGGGCTGCTGTACACGGTGCGGGCCGCCCTGCCCCACCTGCTGGACTCAGACAGCGCCGACCTCGTCGTCGTCGCGTCGGTGGCGGGGCAGCGCGGGCCAGAGGGCGAGGCCGTCTACTCGGCGTCGAAGTTCGCCCAGGTCGGGTTCATGCGCTCGCTCGACCACGAGCTGTACCGGCGCGGCGTGCGCTGCTCCACGATCGCGCCGGGCGGGGTGCACACCGAGTTCGCCATGGGTCGCGGCCGCACACCACAGGATCCCGATCTGGCCGACATGATGCGGCCGCAGGAGGTCGCCGACGCCGTCGTGCACGCGGTCACGCGGCCGCGCACGCACCGCGTGCTCGAGGCCACGATCCTGCCCATGAGCGACGACTCGATGAACTGACCCCAGCGAAAGGATCCCGGCAGATGGCAACCAAGGTCACGATCATCGGCGGAGGCAGCAGCAGCTTCGTCCCGCTGCTGGTGCGGCGGCTGATGCAGTCGCCCGTCCTGGGCTCCTCGCAGGTGACGCTGATGGACGTCGACGAGGGCCGGCTGTCCGTGATGCAGTCGCTGGCGGACAAGTTGATCGCCAACGAGAACAGCGAGCTGCGCGTCACCAGCACCACCGACCAGCGCGCGTCGCTGGCCGGCGCCGACTTCGTGATTGCCGCCATCTCGGTCGGCGGCATGGATGCCTGGGCCAACGATCTCGAGATCCCCGGCCGCCACGGCATCGTCATGCACGTCGGCGACTCGGTCGGGCCGGGCGGGATCATGCGCGCGTTCCGCAATGCGCCGGTGCTGGCCGACGTTGCCCGCAACGCCGGCGAGGTGGCGCCGGATGCGTGGGTGTTCAACTACACCAACCCGGCGCCGATCGAGGCGCTGGCGATGCGGGCGGCGGCGCCGCAGGTGCGCTCCTACGCGCTCTGCTCCTGCACCGGGCATCCCAGCAGCCGGGAGTGGCTGGCCCATCAGGCCGGCGTCGAGCCCGACCGGATCGCGATGCCGCCGGTGGTGGCGGGCATCAACCACTGCGCGTCGATCCAGCAGCTGCGGCTGACCGACGGCACGGACGCGATGCCGCTGGTGCGCGAGCGCGCGACCGAGCCGATCGTGAAGTGGGTGCTCGACCGCTACGGGGTGCTGCCGTACTGCTGGTCGCACTGGACAGAGTTCTTCCCGCAGATGCAGCGGCTGGAAGCGCCCTACGCCGGCACCGCCCAGGGGGTGTCGATGCGCTACGGCATCACCACCCACGACATGGCCTACGAGCGGTCGCGCGTGCGCGGCCTGGAGCAGCTGGCCGAGACCTGGACGGCGGAGGGCGCCGCGCCGGTGACCCTGGCCGACCTGCCCAAGGGCGACGAGGACGAGGGCATCGAGGTGATCGACTTGATCGAGGCGATCGTCGACAACGGCAACATCACGCTGGTTGTGAACGCGCCCAACGAGGGCACGATTCCGAACCTGCCCGACCAAGCGATCGTCGAGGTGAACGCGCAGATCAACGCCTACGGCATCCGGCCGATCCAGACCGGCCCGCTGCCCGAGACGCTGGCGGCACACCTGCGCCGCTTCTTCGACTTCCAGCAGCAGGTGGTGCTGGCCGCGCTCAGCGGCGATCGCGAGCAGGCGCTGCACGCCTTCATGCTCGATCCCAACACCGCGTCCCGGCTGGATCTCGACCAGACCCGCACGATGATGGACGAGCTGCTGGAGGCGAACGCACAGCACCTGCCGCTGTTCGGCTGACGCTGACGTAGTTGCCTCGGGGCCTGTGGGCTGGCACCATGCGTGCGAGGAACGACACATGGCCGGGCGACCTCATGGCTCCACCGGCACCGCCCCAGCGGCTGGCGGCGACGTCGTCGCGTCTGCTCGGGGCGGGTCGCAGCAAGATCCGTCCGGGGACGTCGGCCAGCTCTACCGGGCGCTGGTCGAGCACGCCCGCGAGGCGGTCACGATCGTGGATGCGAGCGGCGTCGTCGTCTACCACAACCCGTCGATGGGCCGGGTGGTGGGCCGGCCGCCGGAGTGGTTCGAGGGCCGCTCGCCGCTCGAGCTGATGCCGCCGGAGGACGCCGCCCGCGCCGTGCGCGTGCTCCAGCAGCTGGCTGGCAATCCGGGTGCGCAGCTGCCGGGCGAGTTCCGGCTGCGGCACAGCGACGGCTCC
>DATIOK010000065.1:0-3018 GCA_035473255.1 Gaiellales bacterium | reverse complement strand
GCGGCGCCGCTGGTGATGTCGGTCGGCTTCGTGCTGCTGATGTTCGTCACGTCGACGAACCCGCTTCGGCCGCTGCCGGGTGTGCTGGTGCTGGCGCTGGGGCTGGCGATGCTGGTGGCTCCGATCACGGCGACGGCGCTGAAGGCTGCGCCGGACGAGTTCGCCGGGATCGCGGCAGGGGTGAACACGACGGTGTCGCGCCTGGGCGGGCTGATCGCGACGCCGGTGCTGGGCGTGGTGATCACGCTGGTGTTTGCCGCTACGGCAACACACCACAACATCGACCCGTTCGCGAAGCACCTCACGCCCGACCAGCGCGACGCCACGATCACGGCCTTCCGGGCCGGCGTCCTGGCCAGCATCGGACTCTGCATCGCAGGCTCTGTGGTGGCCTTCGTGTGGCTCCCAAAGGCAGGCGAACCCCACCGCTGAATGGGCAAAACTCGCGTAACGTCGGCGTCACGTCCCGCATCGATTGCGGGCCGAACTGCCACGGCCGCCGAGGCGGTGTTTGACACCTCCCGGGAGCGAAATCCGCTGTTCTCCACGAATCGTGGTTACAGCCACCGTGACGGGTGTCACGGCCGTGTGACGGAGCGCCAACGGTGGCCGAAGCGGTGTTTGACACCGGATCGCCCGACCGCAAACCGCGTCTACGGGTTTAGGTCGACCTGTAATTGCAGGCTGTTGTCGCCCGTGGTCGAGGCCCGCCGCGGTACCGAGAGCGATGTCCCCTTGGCCATCGCCGCCGCCGCTCGCGGCGGCCCGCCCGGCCGCGGGTAGATCGGAAACTGACGGTCCGGCGCGTTCGTGCCCAGGCCGGTCAGCAGGGCCAGCATCACCGCAACCACCGGGATGGCGATCCGCAGCATCGCGCTAGAAGAGACCGACCACGTGCTCAGTGGCGGCCAACAGCCGGTCGAGTCCCTCATCGCCGATACCGATCCCCGGCAGGGCCACGAGCAGCGCGGCGTCGCCCTGCTCGCTGCGTTCCACCTCGACCAGCAGATCCGTGTTCGCATTCATCAGGCCGATCAGGTCGCTCCCGACCAGCTCGGCGAAGCGCTCGTTGTCGAGGTCCGACGAGGCGATCACCTGGTGGTGCTCGTCGAAGTCGACGTCCCCGGTCTCGCGCACGTCGTCGCGGCCGAGCAGCCGGTTCCACCAGTCGCGGTCGGACTGCTTCTTGGGGTGCACCGTCAACCGCCGGAATCCCGGGTCGTCGATCGGCACGAGGAACAGCGTGAACCAGCTGCCGTCGACGCCACCGCCCCCGAACGCGTCGGACACCGTCGGCGATCCCACCGAGAACTCATACAGCGTCGCGTCACGGCCGAGCACGTACCCCGCATAGCTGGTCGCGGCGATCCCCATCATGCCCTCGCGCAGGAGCGGCGTCGCGCCGTTGGGCTCCGACTCTGTCGGGGTGAAGTCGTGGGCGATTGCCCAGGCCTCGGCGTCGGGAGCGATCTCGTCCATTCCTACCTCCATCCGGTTGATGCGCAAGCATATGCGCTGGGCGGCCATCCCCGGCCTGCGCTCTTTATCATCCCGCGCGATGACAGCGAGCCCTCGCCCCTCCGAGTCGGAGGCCTTCCGCTTCTGGCTGAAGCTCGGCTGCATCAGCTTCGGTGGGCCGGCCGGGCAGATTGCGATCATGCACGACGAACTGGTCGAGCGCCGTCGCTGGATCTCCGAGCGCCGGTTCCTGCACGCCCTCAACTTCTGCATGGCGCTGCCCGGCCCCGAGGCCCAGCAGCTGGCCTCCTACATCGGCTACTCCATGTACGGCGTGCGCGGCGCGATCACCGCCGGCGGCCTGTTCGTGGCGCCGTCGTTCGTGCTGCTGTGCGGGATGAGCGCGATCTACGTGGAGTACGGCGAGGTCACCGCCATCGCCGGGATCGTGCGCGGCCTGGGCGCTGCCGTGATCGCGCTGGTCGCCGCGGCGCTGATCCGGATCGGCGGACGCGTGATCCACGACGCCGCCGACGTGGTGCTGGCGGCGGCCGCGTTCGGGCTGATCGTCGCGGGGGTGCCCTTCCCGATCGTGATCGCCTCCGCCGCGCTCACCGGGTACCTCGTCGGCCGGCGCCGACACCCCCTGCTCGGTGGTGGCGACCCGCACCTGCCCGGGGGCGGCGAGCCGGTGGAGCAGGCCGCGCCGCTCGACTCCGGCCTGCGCCGCCGCTTCCTGCTCTCGCTCGCGATCTGGCTGATCCCGGTCGCCGTCCTGCTGCTGGCCGGTGGCTTCGTCGCGCAGCTGGCCGGCTTATTCACGCTCGCCGCACTGATCACCTTTGGCGGCGCCTACGCGGTGCTGCCGTTCGTGGCCAGCGCAGCCGTCAACCACTACGGCTGGCTGACCTCGCAGGACATGGTGGCGGGGCTCGCGCTGGGCGAGTCGACTCCCGGCCCGCTGATCATGGTCAACACCTTCGTCGGGTTCGTCGCCGCCTACAACGTCGAGGGCGGCCTCGCCTGGGGGCTGCTGGGCGCCACCATCGTCACGCTGTGCACGTTCCTGCCCTCGTTCGTGTTCATCATCAGCGGCGCGCCCGTGATCGAGCGCATCCGCCACACCGGCTCGTTCGCCCACTCACTGCGGGGCGTCACCATCGCCGTCGTCGGGGTGATCGCCGCGCTGGCCGTGTTCGTCGCCCGCCACGCCGCCTTCCCCGGCGGCGATCCCGACTGGCTGGTGATCCCGCTGGCCGCCGCCGCCTTCATCGGCGTCTGGCGCTTCCGCGTGGGCGTCATCACCACGGTGGTGGCCTGCGCGCTAGTGGGCCTGGCCGCCAGCCTGGTCGGCTGACCTGGGCTACGCCGCCGGCGGCGTGTTCTGGACGTTGTGCTCGGTGGCGTAGGTGTCGACCAGATCGTTGATCGTGTCGCCGTCGGGATAGGCGTAGTTGATCTTCACGAACGGCTCCCACTTGTCGGGCAGCGCGTCCTCGGGGAAGATCGCCTCGACCGGGCACTCCGGCTCGCAGGCGCCGCAGTCGATGCACTCCTCGG
>DATIOK010000064.1:0-33684 GCA_035473255.1 Gaiellales bacterium | reverse complement strand
AAGCATGTTCGACTGGGACGAGTCGGGCCGCCTGGCGCCGTGGGCGATCGAGGACGCCGAGGGCGTCGACGAGCGCCGCGCCGCGGTGGGCCTACCGCCGCTGGCCGACCAGGTGGCAAGCGCGCAGGCGGCGGCCGAGCGAGAGGGCGACCACCGACCGGCCGACCCGGCCGCTCGGCGGGACGAGGCCGAGCGCTGGGCGCGCTCGGTCGGCTGGCGCGACTGAGGCAAGCTCCTCTGTCACGGCTCTGGTGCGGCCGTGCAACGCCCCACGCGACTCAATCGGGCTCAGAGCCCGACTCGGCCGGGGAGGGCGGTCCGGCACGCGATCGTTGCGGCTCGTTCCGGAACCGTGTCGGGCGGCCGCGTGGTTGGGCGGTGCCGGGACTGGAGGTCGTGATGTTTCTGGCGGTCGGGTGGTGCCGATCGTTGCCGGTGACGTACGGGATCGTGGCGGCGGCGTGACGATCGTTGCGGGATTGCGTGTCACGCACCGGTCACGGGCGTGCGTGGCCCTTCCGGAACAGCAGCAGCGCGAACCCGAGGGTGTCCCGGCCGCCCAGCTCCGTGTAGCGCCGCCGGCCGTTTCGGATCCAGTCCAGGAACTCCGCCAGGCCCGGTGCACCCGGATGCTGGGACGCGTAGCGCTCTCCGTTTGCGGCCCAGGTCGCCTCGTAGTCGTCCCACTGCTCGACGCTGCTCGGCAGCGCCCTCACCAGGCTCAAGCCGTGTGGCGCGCCCATCGACAGCGTCGCCTGCCAGTCCAGCATGTCGTCGATCGTCGCCCCCAGCGCGTCGAGGTAGGCGTCGCCGGGCGTTTGCAGCCAGTAGCCGTCGCCCAGCAGCACCAGGCCACCCGGCCGGACCAGCGCCGCCAGCTGGCCGATGTCGCTGACCGCTCCCACGGAACAGACCAGGTCGAACGACTCTGGCTCGGCCGGGAACGACCGCGCGTCGCCGGCCACCAGCCGTACGCCTGGGATCCCCGACGTGCCCGGGTGCAGATCGACGCCGGTGCCGTCGATCGGCGCGCGCGACGCGAGCCACCGCAGCAGCGCGCCCTTGCCGCAGCCAAGGTCAAGCACTCGCGCCCCGGCGGGCAGAGCGGCTCCGTCGAGCAGCCGCTCGAAGCTGGCCTCGTCGTAGGGCCCCATGAACTCCAGGTCACCGTGCGCGATCCGTGACCAGTCGCTGCGCTGCATCAGTCCAGGTACTGCACGAAGCCGCTCGGCTCCAGGCGTGCCGGCGGCTGCCAGTCGCGGTCGGCGTAGCCCAGGTGCAGCAGTCCCAGCACGTGCTCGTCGTCTCCGACTCCCACGGCCGCCCGGCCCTGGGCGCTGTGCAGCACCTCCGGGGTGCGCCAGTAGGTCGCGATCCCGCGCGCGTGGGCGGCCAGCATGATCGCGTAGACGGCGCAGGCTCCCGCCGCCGCGTCCTCCTCGTCCCGGGCCTCGTCGCCGATCTGGACAACGGAGCACGCAACCAGCGTGGGGGCGCGATCGAGCTTGGCGGCGCCTTCGGGGTGCGCCTGCTTCAGCGCCTCCAGCGACCGCGGCCCCAGCACCCGGAACCGCCACGGGTTCGTGAGGTGGTGGTTGGGCGCCCAGCGGGCCAGCTCGAACAGCTGGTCGAGCTGCTCGCGCGGCACCGGATCGGGCCGGTACACCTTGTGCGTGCGGCGCGTGCGGATCGCCTCATCGACGTTCACCGCGGCCGTCCGTGGGAGTGGGGGAGCATGTCGCGGGAACTGTAGACTCGGCGTCATGAGGATCAGGGCAGCCGTGCTTGAGGAGTTCGGGGCGCCGTTGGTCGTGCAGGAGATCGACCTGGCCGAGCCCCGTGCCGGCGAGGTGCTGGTGCGCCTGGTCGCCTGCGGCGTCTGTCACACAGACCTCTATACCGCCTCGGGCGCCGATCCCTCCGGCTACGCACCGACGGTGCTTGGCCACGAGGGCGCAGGGGTGGTCGAGAAGATCGGCCCGGATGTCGGCTCGCTGGCCGTCGGCGACCACGTGGTCACGCTGTTCTCGCCTCAGTGCGGCAAGTGCGTGCACTGCCTCAGCCCCAAGACCAACCTCTGCCTGGCCATCCGCGACATGCAGGGCAAGGGCTACCTGCCCGACGGCACGGCGCGCCTGTCCCGCGACGGTGAGCCGATCCGCCACTTCATGGGCACCTCCACGTTCGCCGAGTACACGGTGATGCCCGAGATCGCGCTGGCGAAGGTCTCGCCGGAGGCACCGCTGGAGGGCGCCGCGCTGTTCGCTTGCGGCCTGTCGACCGGACTCGGCGCGGCCATGAACACCGCCAAGGTCGAGGCCGGATCGACCTGCGTCGTGTTCGGCGCCGGCATGGTCGGGCTGGGCGCCGTTGCCGGCTGCCGCCTGCAGGGCGCCGACCGGATCATCTGCGTCGACATGTCGGAGGGCCGGCTCGAGCTCGCGCGCGGGCAGGGCGCCACCGAGACCATCACCGGGGGCGACGACACCGTCGAGCGGATCGTCGAGATGACCGGCGGCTTCGGCGCCGACTACACGTTCGAGGCCACCGGCAACGTCAGGGTGATGCGCCAGGCCGTGGAGTCGGCGCGCATGGGCTGGGGCCTGTGCACGGTGTGCGGAGTGGCCGGCCGCGGCGAGACGCTGGACGTGATCCCGCGCTTCCTGATCACCGGCCGGCGGATCGCCGGCAGTTCGTTCGGCGGCGTCAAGGGCCGCGACGGCGTGCCTCGCCTGGTCGACATGTGGCTGGACGGAAACATCGACGTCGGCCCCTTCATCTCCCACCACATCACGCTGGACGAGGTCAACCACGGCTTCGAGCTGATGGAGGCGCAGGACGGCATCCGCAGCGTGATCGGGTTCGGTGCCGCGTGATCATCGAGCGGGTCGAGCACCCGACCTGGACATCGAACGCCTACCTGGTCGCCGATCACCATGGCGGCCACGGTGTCTACATCGACGGCAACGGCGTCACCGAGCCGCTGGCGGCCCGGGTCGCGACCGATGACATCACCATCACCCACGTGCTGGTCACGCACGGCCACGCCGACCACGTGGTCGGTGTGGAGGAGACAGCCGCCCGGCTGGGCGTGCCGCTGCTGCGCTGGCCGCAGCTGGCCGACGGGCAGGAGGTGCAGTCCGGCGATCTGCGGATCCAGGCCATCTACACCCCGGGGCACTGCACCGACCACCTCAGCTTCCTCGTCGACCAAAGCGACGTGTTCACCGCCGACGTCTTGTTCAAGGGCACCCTGGGCGGCACCACCGGCGGCGGCGAGAACGGCTACGCGGACATGCGCAGGTCGATCGACCGCCTCATGCAGCTCGACCCGGCGGTGCGGGTGCACCCCGGCCACACGCTGCCCACCACCATCGGCGACGAGTGGGAGCACAACCCGTTCATCCGGATCTGGCGCGGCCTCGACCCGGAGGGCGATGCGCCCTGCACCGTGCGCGGCCAGCCGGCCACCCTGATCCTGTGGGCACCCGACTACGACGGCACCAACAAGGCCTGGGTGCGCTATCCGGACGGCCGCGACGCGATCGTGGGCGGGTCGCAGGTCGAGCGCTGATGGCCTGGTCTGTGGCGCGGATCGAGGCGGTGGGCAGCAACGCCGAGCCGGGGTTCTGGGAGGAGTGGGCCCGGGAGCCCGACTTCGGCAGCCGCTGGCAGTCGATCGGCGATCACTTCGGGATCGCCGGATTCGGCGTCAACGCCAACGTCGCCGACGCCGGCCGCGAGCTGATCGTTCCCCACGACGAGACCGAGTACGGCGGCCAGGAGGAGCTCTACCTGCTGCTCCGCGGCCGCGCCCGCTTCACGTGTGACGGCGAGACGGTCGAGCTGAACGCCGGCGAGATGATGCACGTCAGCGCCGAGGTGGTACGAGATGCCGTGGCGATCGAGGACGGCACGCTGGTGCTGTGCGTCGGCGGCACGCCCGGTCAGGCCTACGCACCGAGCTGATGGCGACGCGCGCCGACCCGCTTGCTGCGGGAGCCGTGGGCGGCCGGGAGGGGCAGTTCGTGCTGGTCGAATGGTCCGATCCGGGCGGCCTCACCAGCCGCGAGCGGCCGATCGCGGGCCTGCATGTCCACCACTCGGACGACGAGGCCTGGTACGTGCTCGAGGGCACGCTCGGGTTCCGCGTCGGCGACGAGGAGGTGGAGGCCGGCCCGGGCGCGGCGGTGTTCGTGCCGCGGGGGACGCCGCACTCGTTCTGGAACGCGGGTGACGGTCAGGCGCGCTACGTGCTCGTGATGCCGCCGCGGCTGAAGGCGCTGGTCGAGGCGCTGCACACTCCCGGAGCCGGCGACTTCGCGGCTATCTTCCGCGAGCACGCGTCCGAGCTGATCTAGCGGTCGCGGCGGATCCGGCTCAGCCAGCCGCTGCCTGGATCCTCTTCCGGCTCGACGCCGTCCTCGACCACGACCAGCTCGCGCAGGGCTGCGATCGAAAGGCCGGGTTGCTCGCTCGGCTCCTGGCCACCGGACAGCACGCGGTCGATCTTGGCGATGCTGTCGTTGTCGACGTGCAGGAACCGGCAGCCGACCACGGTGTGTCCCGGCTGGTGGGCGGGCCGCACGGAGGCCACGCGCACCTCGCCGGTGATCGAGTCGGCGAAGAAGCGTCCGTGGAACATGAGCCGGTCGCCGACCCGCAGCACGCGCGCGGTCGTGAAGGCGACGCCGGTGCGCGAAAGGTCGTCGAGCGTGCCGTCCACGCGATCGCGGTCGACCACCCCCTGGCAGTTGACCGCCTCCAGCCAGGCGACGCCGCCGATCGGCACGCGTTCGGCGGCCCGCCGGCTCTCGTCCACCTGGATGGCGCCGGGCACGAGCTGCACCATCGCTAAATCCTGGGTGTGGTAGCTGGCGTCGTCGACGTTCAGATGCAGCTCCCACGGCCGCGCGTCTGGGCCGACCACGCGGCCGGTCAGCGTCATGCCGGTGGCGACGGACAGGCGCGGCGCCGTGACCGTCGCCCGCTCGGCCTCGAGCGAGATCAAATGGATGCGCAGGATGCCGCCGCCGTCGAGCTCCAGCTCCACGTCGGGCTTGGTGAACAGCAGCGACATCGCATCTGTTGGCGAGAGTGTCATGGTCCCCGGTATCGGCCATCCGGCGCCGATGCCTTAGCGATTGAGCAGTGTCGGCGGCTACAGGAACGTCGCGATGATCGCGATCGCGATCGGCACGACGAACCAGGCCAGCGCCGTCAGCGCGATCGCGGCCGCCGCAATCGCCGCGCTGTCGTCCCGGAGTGGGTTGCCGCAGTGGCCGATCGTCTCGTACAGCGCCGCCAGCGACGGGTCGAGCGTCACCTTGATGCGGCGGTGGGCGAGACCGGCGCCCTGCAGCAGCACCCACGCCAGCACGGCGAACACGATCGCCAGGATCACGCCCAGCGGTACGATCAGCAACGGTCCCTGGCCCTTGACCGCGCCGAACTGCCGCGCGATCGACGCCAGCACCGGAACCGCTGCGCCGCCGATCAGCACGGTCGGCAGCGGCAGGCTTCCGCCCTTGTAACCGAGCGTCAGGCGGTCGGCCTGGATCCGCGCCCGGGCCAGCATGCGGCGCTCCGGGCTGGCCGTCTGCGACTGGCTCTCCCGGCGCGCGTACAGCTGGGACAGCGCGTGCACGACGTTGGAGACGTGGCCGCGCACGATCGTCCGCGCGACGAACTGCACGGCTCCGGCGGCGGCGCCCGAGAACGGGCCCAGCCGGCGCAGCGCGGGATGCTTCCAGCCGTCGCGGTCGAGCACCTCCAGCGCCCGCATCACCAGGCGGTGGCTCTGCTCGAACCGATCGGGGTGCGCCAGCGGGCCGGCGGCGGCGATCTCGCCCAGCAGGGCGGCCTCCGTGCGCGTGTCCACGCCGATCTCCGCCAGAGCCCGCTCGGCGGCCTCATCGGGGTCTCCGCTCAGCAGCTGGAAGGTGGTAGCCAGCTGCTGGGTGACCTCGTCCAGGATCAGGTGGTCATCGGGGAGCTGACCCGGAGCGTCCATTCCCGCCTACGGTAGCGACCGGCCCGGCGGGCGCAGCGGCGGCCGGTAAACCGTTCCACACGGTCAGACGTTGCGCGGTTAGTGAATATTCACTAATCTATCTTCATGGCCGTGGTTTCGAGACAGCGACTGACCCGCGACGAGCGGTACGAGACCATCCTGGCGGCAGCCCGCACCGTCTTTGCCCGGCATGGCTACCACCGGGCCGGCACCGCCGAGATCGCCCGCGGGGCGGGCTGCTCGGAGCCGATGCTCTACAAGCACTTCCCCTCCAAACAGGCCCTGTTTGCGGCCGTGCTGGTCGACGCAACGGCCCAGCTGAAGGAGCGGATCCACACCCTGCTGGACGGCTGCGACAAGGGCCTCGAGCAGATGGTGATGATGGTCGGGGATCTCTCGCACGATCCGGTCATGATCGAGGTGTCGCGCCTGCGGATGCTTGCGATCACCCTGGCCGACGATCCCGTGATCAAGCGGGCGCTCGCCCAGAGCGTGACCGAGATGCGGCGCCGGGTGGTCAGCTCCGTCACCCACATGCAGGAGATGGGCACGGCCCGCTCCGACATCGACCCCGATCAGATCGGCTGGCTGTGGCTCGGCTTCGTGCTCGCCGCCGGCTTCCGGATGGCCCTGGAAGGGCCGGAGGTCGCAGACCAGCTGCCCAAGATCCCACAAACGCTGCTCGCTTTGCTGCAGACGAATCCCCAGGAGGTGGATGGATGACCAAAGACCATCCAAACCACAAGTGGTGGACGTTGTTCGCCATGTGTTTCGCCCTGTTCATGATCATGCTGGACAACACGGTGGTGAACGTGGCGCTGCCGACGATCCAGCGTTCGCTCCACATCACCAACCCCGAGAATCTCGAGTGGACGGTCAACGGCTACGTGCTCACGTTCGCCGCGCTGATCCTGCTCGGCGGCAAGCTCGGTGACCGCTTTGGCCGCAAACGCATCTTCCTGGTCGGCCTGGCGATCTTCACGATCGCATCGGCCGCGTGCGCGCTGGCCACGACCGACACCCAGCTGATCGCGTTTCGGTCGCTGCAGGGCGTCGGCGGCGCGCTCCTGAACCCGCTGTCGCTGTCGATCCTGGTGTCGGCCTTCCCGCGCAAGCAGCTGCCGACCGCCATCGGCGTCTGGGCCGGCATCTCCGGCCTGGGCCTGGCGATCGGACCGCTGCTGGGCGGGTTTCTGGTCGAGAACGTGTCCTGGTCGGCCGTGTTCTGGATCAACGTCCCGATCGGTGTGATCGCCGCCGGCGTGACCTGGTGGGCAGTGGTCGAGTCGAGCGATACCACCACCAAGACGCTCGACGTGATCGGCACCGTGCTGGTGACAGCCGCGCTGTTCTCGCTGACGTGGGGGCTGATCAAGACCGGCAGCCACTCCTGGACGTCGCCCTACACGCTGTTCTTCCTGGGCTCAGCCGCGCTGCTGTTCGCCGCCTTCATCTGGCGTGAGGCACGCACCCGCGAGCCGATGCTCCCGCTCAGCTTCTTCCAGTCGCGGGTGTTCTCGGCCTCGAGCGCGGTGGTGCTGATGGTCGGCTTCGCGATGTTCGGCATCTTCTACTTCGTGACGCTGTACTTCCAGAACGTGCTCGGCTACTCGGCGCTGCAGGCCGGTGTGCGCTCGCTGCCGCTGACCATGATGGTGATCTTCGTGGCGCCGATCGCGGGTCGGATGAGCGGCAGGGTGCCGCCGCGCTACCAGATGACGGTGGGCATGTTGTTGATGACGGCCGGCCTGCTGCAGCTGTCGCGGCTGCAGGTGGACAGCTCCTACAACATGATCTGGCCCGCATACGTGCTCGCCGGCATCGGCATCGCCATGACGATGCCCGCGGTGTCGGCGGCCGGCATGGGCGCGGTCGACCAGACCAAGGCGGGCGTTGCCTCCGGGGTGATCAACGCCTCCAGGCAGGTCGGCGGCGCGCTGGGCGTTGCCGTGCTGGGCGCGGTCGTATCCACGCGGGTTGACAACGTGTGGACGCACGGCCAGGCGCTGGTGCCGCTGGTGACCGGCGGCCAGGGCGCCAAGATCCATCAGTTGGCGATCAGCCACGGCGCTCCACCGGCGGTCGCAAACGCGCTCGAGGACCAGGCGCTGAACGCCTTCGTGCACGGCGTCCAGGGAGCCATGCTGGTGGGCGCGGTGCTGGCCTTCTCGGCAGCCATGACGGCCTTCTTCGGGCTGCGGCACGCGCCGGCCGTGAACCCGGCCCAGGATGCCGTGGCGGTCGAGGCGTAGCCAACCGCAACCGGCGGTGGCCGGCCCCGCGGGGCACGGCCACCGCCTGAAGCTACCCTGAGTTCGTGGCGCGCCGCACCAACCTGACTCTGCTGGCAGCGCTGCTGGCTGCGTTCGTGACCGGCGTCCTGGCGCTGTGGGTCGGGGAGTCGCGGGCCTGGATCGTGACGTGGGCACACGGCGCCGCCGGCTTCGCTGTGCTGCTGCTGGTGCGCTGGAAAGCGCCGGTGGTGCGGCGCGGCCTGCGGCGTGCGCGGCCCGACCTGGGCGCGGCGGTGGCGACAGCGGCCGTGGCGGTGGCGATCCTGGCCAGCGGCCTCGCGCACTCGCTGGGGCTGTCGGCCCTGGGGCCGGTGACCGTGCTGGGCATTCACATCGCGCTGGCGCTGGCCCTGCTGCCGCTGGTGGCGATGCACGTCATCAACCGCCCGCAGCGGCCCCGGCGCGGCGACCTGACGCGGGCCGGGTTCCTGCGGTTGGCCGGGATCGCCGTGCTGGCGGTCGCCGTCAAGGCGGCGTTTGAGGGCACGCTGGGCGCCTCCCGCGCGGCCACTGGCTCGCTGCGCCGCGACCAGCCCGTCCCGACCTCGTGGCTGGACGACTCCACGCCCGCGGTGGACGCCGGTGAGTGGCGCGATCGCACCGCCGGCCTGGCGCCCCGCTCCGTCACCTGCGCGCTCGACTGCACCAGCGGCTGGTACAGCGTCAACCGCTGGAGCGGCGTCGCTGTGGCCGACCTGCTGGGCCCGGTGCCGCCCGGCACGCGCAGCGTGCTGGTCAGCTCCCACACCGGCTACAGCCGCCGCTTCGACGTGGCCGACCTGCCACAGCTGCTGCTTGCAACCGAGCTCGACGGTCGCGATCTGGCGTCGGCGAACGGCGGCCCGGCGCGGCTGGTGGTGCCCGGGCGCCGCGGCTTCTGGTGGGTGAAGTGGGTCAGCTCGATCGAGCCGAGCGGCCGACCGCCCTGGTGGCAGCTGCCGTTCCCGCTGAACTGAGCGGATGGCCTAGGATCCGCGCGTGACCTGGTCTTTCTCCCCGAGCCGGCCGCCTGCGATCGGTCGTGGCGGCATGGTCTCGACCAGCCAGCCGCTGGCCGCGGTGACCGGCGCTGAGGTGCTGCGAGACGGCGGCAATGCGATGGACGCTGCGCTGGCCGCCGCCGGCGTGCTGGCGGTGACGGAGCCCAACCAGTGCGGCGTCGGCGGCGACCTGTTCGCGATCGTCGTTCGCGACGGCGAGCCGCCGGTGGGGCTGAACGCCAGCGGGCGGTCGCCGGCCGATCCCGGCGATGCGCTGCCCGAGCTGTTCGGGCCGCGCAGCGTGACCGTGCCCGGATGTCCGTCCGGCTGGGCCGACCTGGCGGAGCGGTTCTCGTCACGGGGCCTGGCGGCGGCGTTGCAGCCGGCGATCGCGCTCGCCCGGCGCGGCTTCCCGATGCAGCCGCGCAACACCGCCGGATGGACGGAGGACTGGGGCGAGCTCTCGGGCGAGGCCCGCGAGGTGTTCCAGCCACGCCCCTACTTCGCCAACCCGGCGCTGGCCGACACGCTGGAGACGGTCGTGGCCGGCGGCTTCTACCGGGGCGACACCGCGGCCGCCATCGCCGGAGCCTGCTGGCTGGCTTCTGGCGACCTCGAGGCGCACCGCAACGACTGGGTCGAGCCGCTGGCGTTCAGCTATCGCGGCCACCAGCTGCTGGAGATGCCGCCGAACGGCCAGGGCTCGATCGCGGGCTGGGCGCTCGAGTCGCTGCGCTCACCCGAGCTGCCCGACCAGGTGGAAGCGCTGGCCGCCGCGTACGAACGCGGCTACGCGACCATCGGCGGCACCGCGTACGTCTGCACGGCGGATGGGGACGGCATGGCCGTCTCGCTGATCCAGAGCATCTTCTACGGGTTCGGCTCCCAGGTGATCGTGCCCGGCCACGGCTTCATGCTGCAGAACCGCGGCTCCGGGTTCGTCGAGCCGCCCGGCCACCCCAACGGGTTCGCCCCGGGCAAGCGCCCCTTTCACACCATCATCCCCGCCGCCCTGCTCGATGCGGACGGCCGCTGGACGGCGGTGCTCGGCGTCACCGGCGGCCAGTTCCAGCCACAGGGTCACGTGCAGGTGCTGGTCAACATGCTCGAGCATGGGCTCGATCCGCAGGCCGCGCTCGACGCGCCCCGCTACCGGCTGGAGGAGGACGGCACCGTGTCGCTGGAGCCGCCGCTGGAGCACCTGGTCGACCGCTTCGGCCGGCCGGCCGGCGTGGTCTCGGACGTTGGCAACTTCGGCAACGGGCACGTCATCCACCGCGACACTGAGGGGATCCTGCGCGGCGGCACCGAGCCGCGGCGCGACGGGCTGGCGATCGGGATCTAGCGCTTCGGGGCTAGCCGGCCAGGCGCTCGTACCGGCCGGCCCGGATCACGCGGTCGCGACCCGTCTCCTTGGCCTGGTAGAGCGCGGCGTCCGCGAGCGCGATCAGCTCGGCTCGGTCGTCCGCGTCGTGCGGGAACACCGCCCAGCCGATCGACGCCGACAACCGTCGCGCCGGGGTGGGCGCGATGCCCAGCGCCTTCACCGCCAGACGGGCGCGCTCCAGCAGGTCGGCCACGCCGCCCTCGTCAGCCGTCTCCAGGATCAGGGCGAACTCCTCTCCGCCGAAGCGGAACACGCGATCGGACGTCCGCAGCGAGTCGCGAATTCCCTCGCCGGCCCGCCGCAGCACCGCGTCGCCCTCCGGATGGCCGAACGAGTCGTTCACCTGCTTGAAGTGGTCGAGGTCGACGATCGCGAGCGTGAATCCCAGCCCGCGCCGTTTGGACAGCGCCACCCGCCGCCGCAGCTCCGCCTCGAACGCGCGCCGGTTGGGCAGTCCCGTGAGCGCGTCGTGGCCGGCCGCACGCTCCAGGTTCTCCTGCCGCAAGACCGTCCGCCACAGTGCCGACAGGTGGCCCAGCAGCAGATCGAGCGCCTGGTGGTCGTGCTCGTCGCCGCGCTCGGGCTGGAAGCAGACCGAGACGTGCAGGCCCTCGCCGGCGTCGTCCACCTCGATCGCGAACCGGGGCAGGCCGTGCGACGGGTGCGTCGGCGCCGCGCCCTCGGTGACGATGAAGCAGTGCGCGCCGACCGCCTCGCGCGGCACCATGTGGGCGAAGCCGATCAGCTGGCTGCGCGTGACTGCCCCCTTGGCGCGCACGCTCCAGGCCATCACCGCCTCGATCTGGTTGCTCCAGCGTGCCTCGCGCGCGCGTCGCGCATCGGCCTCGGCGGCGAGGGTGAACGCCCGGCGCAGCAGCCGCACACCGCCGGCGAAGAGGATAATCAGGCCCAGCAGGATCGACCCCTGGCGAATCAGGTCGGCGATGTGCGCGTGCCGCCTCGAGGCCGAGCGCGCGTCCTGCGTCTCACCCGTCAGCGACGAGGCCAGCAGGTTCAGCTGCCGTGTGATCTCGGCCACCCTGCCGTTGGGTGCCGGGTTCCCGGCGGGCGACAGGCCTCCCTGCCCGCCGTGGGGCCGCGCCAGTTCCAGCGCGGCCGCGTTCTCCCAGGTTGCGATGTCGTGGGTGGCGCCGGCCAGCAGCTGCCGGTCGCTGCGGTGATTGCCGGCCGTAATCGTCGCCACGCGAAGGGCGGCAAGCGCCGCCCGCGTATCGCGGCCGCCGGCCGAGAACTGCTGGCGGTAGATCGCCTCACCGGTCGAGCGGTATCCGAGCACGTTCGCAGCCTGGCCCTGGATCTGGGCCTGCAGGTGTGCCACGGCCAGCTCGGCGTCGGCGTTCGCCCGCGCCCGGCGCGTGGCGTCGTCGCGGTAGTGCGAGGCCACCAGGCTGGCCATCGCCACCGACAGCAGCACGCCGATCGATGCGGCCATCCAGAGCAGCGCGAAGCGCCGGATCTGGGCGGAGGTGCGATCGCGTTCGCGCACGGCGAGGCGACCCGCCTGCGGGGAGACGGTGGGCGTCATGGTCACACCATCGCCCGCGGGGCCGAAATTCAGCATCCCCCGTCGGCGGGGTTGACGCGGGCGCGGTGTTAAGGCGCGCGGCGGTCGTTCGCCACGAACGCGGCGTGCGTGACCGGCATTTTCCCGGCGAAGAAGTGCTCGACCGCCTCGGCGTAGCGACGGATCTCGCGCTGGGCGGTCTCGGAGTTGCGGAGCGACACGAAGTTCATCAGGCTGCGCGCGTTCACCGTCCAGTAGAACTGGGTGTAGATCGCCACCGGAAGCACGTTTCGCGCCACCTCCTTGGCGACGCCCTGCTCGAGCAGCTCCAGGTAGGTGTCGTAGGCGGCGCGGTAGACCGCCAGCTGCGCCTCCCGCGTGTGCTCGGCCAGCTCATCGCCGACCGGCTCGAAGCTGTAGGAGCCGGGCTTGCCGACCTGCGTGCGCACGTCCTCGGCGGCCGGTACATAGAACTCCGGCTCGAGCTGCGAGTAGCGGGCCGACCACTCGTTGAACGACCCGATCCGGTGCCGCTGCCACTCCCGGCAGACGAAGATCGGGCACTTGATGTGGAACCGGAAGGCGTTGTGCTCCGTCGGGCTGCCGTGTCGTTCTCTGATCAGAAAACGGATGAGGCCCTGCTCGCGCTCCGTCATCTCGCTCGAGTGCTGCGCGAACGAGACGCGCGCGGAGTTGACCACCGACAGGTCGTCGGCCATGCTCGCGTCGAGCCGCACGAAGCCGTGATCGAGCACGTCGATCTGGTCGCTGGCGGCGTTCACCGGCTGCTCCATGGTGGCCATGATCTCAAGGATAGGAGGGGCCGCGGTCGGTATCCCTCACGGCCGCAGGATGCGGCCGCCGTCCACGATCAGGTTCTGGCCGGTGAAGAAGTCGGCCTCGATGCAGTAGCGGACAGCCTGTGCCACGTCGGCCGGATCGCCGAGCCGGCCCAGCACCGTCTCCTCGCTGTTGCCGCGCGTCTCGTCCGGCATCAGCACCGGCCCGGGGGCGACGCCGCAGACGCGCACGTTGTCGCGGCCCCAGTCCGCGGCCAGGCACTTGACCAGGTGGATCTGCGCCGCCTTGGCCGCGCCGTGCGCCGCGAACCGCGGCCAGGGCTGGATCCCCGCCACGTCGGTGATGGCAACGATCACGCCGCCCCCCGATTCGCGCATCAGGCGGTACGCCGCCTGCGCAGCGAAGAGGAAGCCCTTGGCCGTCGAGTCCATCGCTGCGTCCCACAGCGGCTCGTCGATCTGCTCGGCCGGCCGCGCCTCGAACCCGGCCGAGGGGCAGTGCACGTAGACGCCGAGGTCGCCCAGTTCGGCGGCCGTCTGCTCGACCAGCGTCCGCATCGACTCGGGCCGCGCGGCGTCCGCCGGCTGCCAGGAGGTGTGGACGCCCAGGTCCGCGATCTCGGCGACGGTGCGCGCCGCCGCATCCCGGGAGCTGTGGTAGCTGATGCCGACGTTGGCGCCGCCGCGGGCGAGGTCGAGCGCGATCTCCCGGCCCACCCGGTGGGCGCCGCCCGCCACCAGCACGTTCGTGCCCATCAGCCTCACGGGAGGCCGGGGAATGCGGATCGAGGGGGCGCCATGGCGGGGTATGCTAGTCGGCACTACAAGGACAGAAGGAGTGAACCAGCATGGCCTACGAGGTCCCCGCACTGCCGTACGATTACAACGCGCTGGAGCCCCACATCGACGAGCAGACGATGCGGATCCACCACGACAAGCACCACCAGGCATACGTCGACAAGGCGAACGCCGCGCTGGAAGGCACGGAGTGGGCCGACAAGCCGGTCGAAGAGGTACTCAAGAACCTCTCCTCGCTGCCCGCCGACAAGCAGGGCCCGGTCCGCAACAACGCCGGCGGACATGCCAACCACTCGCTGTTCTGGACGGTGCTTGGCCCCGGTGGCGGCGGCGAGCCGTCCGGCGACCTGGGCGATGCGATCGCGTCGACGTTCGGCGGCCTCGATCAGCTCAAGCAGCAGATGACCGACGCCGGCGTGAACCGCTTCGGCTCCGGCTGGTCGTGGCTCGTGGTGGACGGCGGCGACCTGAAGGTGACCAGCACCGCCAACCAGGACTCCCCGATCTCGGACGGTCAGACGCCGATCCTGGGCATCGACGTGTGGGAGCACGCCTACTACCTGAAGTACCAGAACCGCCGGCCCGACTACCTGGCCGCGATCTGGAACGTCATCGACTGGAATGCTGTGGGCGAGCGCTACGCGCAGGCCCGCTCGGCTGCGGCCGCGGTCTGATCCGGCGACATCCGTGAACTGACGGCGGGGTGGGGCGATGGCGGCCCCGCCCCGCCGTTGCGGTATTCGACGAGGGAGCGATGTGAGCGCAAAGACGGTCGTGTTCTTCCCGGAGGGCGCCTTCGGCCCGACCAACAACTGCGTCGGCATCGGCGAGCAGCTGCAGGCCCGCGGCCACCGCGTGGTGTTCATCGTCGAGGAGTCGTTCGCGGGCACGCTCGAGGCCCGCGGCTTCGAGGAGCGGCTGATGCGGCTGGGCCCGCCCCCCGAGGTGGAGGAGGCGCCCGGGCAGTTCTGGAAGGACTTCATCCGCGACACGGCGCCGGTCTTCCGCAAGCCCACGATCGAGCAGTTGGCGGAGTTCATCCAGCCCACCTGGGCGGCGCTGCTGGACGGCGCCCGCTACGTGGAGCCGCGGCTGCGCGAGATCTTCGAGGAGCTGCGCCCCGACGTGATCGTGGAGGACAACGTGTGCGGCTTCCCGGCGGTCGTCACGGCGCAGGCGCCATGGGTCCGGATCGTCTCGTGCAACCCGCTCGAGTTGAAGGACGCCGGCCTGCCGCCGGTGTTCTCGGGCTACCCGCTGGCCGACCGCAGCGGCTGGGCCGACTTCGTGCGCGAGTACGACACCGTGCACCGGCCGCTCTGGCAGGACTTCAACGAGTGGGTGCAGGAGCAGGGCGCGCCGCCGCTTCACGACCTCGAGTTCATCCACCAGAGCCCCGACCTCAACCTCTACCTGTACCCGGCCGAGGCCGATTACCCGCGCAACACCCCGCTCGACCCGTCGTGGCATCGCCTGGAGTCGTGCGTTCGCACCGGCGACGGAGCGTTCCAGCTGCCCGAGCCGCTGCGGGGCGGAGACGGCGCGCTGGTCTACCTGTCCCTGGGATCGCTGGCATCGGCCGACGTGGCGCTGATGGAGCGGCTGGTGGCGGTGCTGGGGGCGACCGGGCACCGCTACATCGTGTCCCGCGGCCCGCAGCACGACCAGTACCAGCTGGCCGGCAACATGTGGGGCGAGGAGTTCCTGCCCCAGCCGGCGATCCTGCCGATCGTCGACCTCGTGATCACCCACGGCGGCAACAACACCACCACCGAGTGCTTTCACCACGGCAAGCCGATGATCGCGATGCCGGTGTTCTGGGATCAGTACGACAACGCCCAGCGCGTGGACGAGACAGGGTTCGGCGTGCGGCTGCCGACCTACACCTTCGAGCCCGAGCAGATCACGGCGGCGATCGACCGGCTGGTGTCCGACCGGGCGCTCCACGACCGTCTGGCCGGCATCTCGCGGCGGCTGCAGGCAGACCCTGGCACCGTCCTTGCGGCGGATCTGATTGCGCGTCTCGCTGCCTGAGGGCTCGGCGCTGGCCGAGCAGATCGCGGCGGCCCGCTGGTACGGCGGCAAGGGAGCCGCGATCGAGACCGTCACCGAGCAGGATCGGCTGGAGCTGCCGGGCGGGGCCGCGCTGCACGTGCTGGCGGTGCGGTCGCAGGATCGCGCAGACGAGCGCTACCTGTACCTGACCGGCGAGGAGCGGATCGGCGAGCCGCTGGTGCAGGCGATGGCCGCCGGCGGCGACCACGGCGACTGGTCGTTTCGGCCGGGCGTGGTGCTCCCGGGGCTGCTGCCCGCCGACCTGTCGCAGCGGCCGATCGGAGCCGACCAGTCGAACACGACGGTGGTGGTGGGCGAGCGGCTGGCGTTGAAGATGTACCGGCGGCTGGAGCCGGGCCGGCATCCCGACATCGAGATCGGGCAGTACCTGACCGAGCGGGCCAGCGTCGCGTTCGTGCCCGCGTACGCCGGCGCAGTGCGCTGGCGCGGGCATGCCATCGCCATGCTGCAGGCCTACGTGTCGAACGCCGAGGACGGGTGGGAGTGGGGAGCGGCGGCGGTGCAGGCGGGCGACGTCGGCGACATCGCGCGGCTGGGTGCGAACAGCCGCACCCTGCACGGGGCGCTGGCGCAGATGGAGTCGCGCCCGGCCACCGCCGCCGAGCAGCACGAGTGGCGACGGTCGGCGGATGCGCAGCTCGACCGGGTGCTGGAGCTGGTGGACGCGGATACGCGTGCCGAGCTGCAGGGCTACACGCCGCGGCTGCGCGAGGAGTTCGCGGCGGTCGAGCAGGGGCCGCCGCCGCTGCTCACGCGGGTGCACGGCGACTACCACATCGGGCAGATCCTGCGTTCCCGCGACGGCCTGCGGGTGGTCGACTTCGAGGGCGAGCCGACCAAGCCCCTGGCCGAGCGAAACGGGCTGGGTATGCCGCTGCGCGACGTCGCGGCTGTGCTGCGCTCGTTCGACCACCTCGCCCGTTACGTCGATCGCGATCTCATGCCCGGCCACTCCCGGCAGATCGAGGCGTGGATCTCAAACGCGCGAGAGGCCTTCCTGGAGGCCTACGGCGACCACGATACGCGGCTGCTGCGCGCGCTCGAGGTGGAGAAGGAGACCTACGAATTCGTCTACGCCGCCACGTTCCTGCCCGAATGGACGTACGCGGCCATGGGCGGGATGCGATGGCTGATGGGGGTGCGGGCGCAGTGAACAGCGAGGGGTTCCTGGTCGACATCCTGGGCGAGCCGGAGGCGCTGGAGCGGGTCGCCACCGCCTACGGCGACCGGCACCTGGAGCGGATGCTCGACCGGCCGCGCCTGCTCCTGGTCGGGATGGGCAGCTCCGGCTATGCGGCCGCCACGGCCGTCGCGGCGCTGCGCAGCCACGGCCTCGACGCGCACGCGGAGCTGGCGTCGACCGGCACACCGCAGCCGGCCGCGGCGGACACGCTGGCGGTGCTGATCTCGGCGTCGGGCGGATCCGGCGAGACGCTGGAGGCGCTGCGCCGCCACAGCGGTGCCAGCCGCGTGCTGGCGATCACCAATACGCCCTCGAGCGTGCTCGCGGCCGAGGCAGACGAATCGCTGGACGTGCTCGCCGGCCCGGAGCCGGGCGGGGTGGCGTGCCGCAGCTTCGCCTGCACCCAGGCGGTATTGGCGCTGATGTGCGGCGCGCACGCGGACGACATCCGGATGGCGGCGGCAGCGGTGGCGCAGCTGATCGAGGGCCGTGAACGATGGCTGCCGGCGCTGGTCGAGGTCGCGGAGGCCAGCCGCGGCGTCTGGGTGTGCGGGCCCGCCGAGCGGTTCGGGTCGGCCCAGCAGTCCGCGCTGATGCTGCGCGAGGGGCCGCGGATCATCGCCGACGCCTGCGAGACCGGCGACTGGCTGCACGTGGACGTCTATCTGACCAAGCCGCCGGGGTACGCGCTGCTGCTGCTGGGCGGATCGCGCTACGACGGGGAGGTGGCCGGCTGGCGGCGGGAGCGCGACTTCCGGCTGGTGTCGGTGGGACGCGAGCTGGCCGGAGCGGACGCGGCGATCACGTTCGACGGTGCCGACCGGCGGGTGGTGGCGGCGATCGCCGGGACGGCCGTGGCGGAGCTGCTGGCGGCCGAGCTGTGGCGGAGGAACCCGATCTGACCCGTGGCGGCCTGGCACAGGGGCCGGACGGCCGTGAGCGCTGCTGGTGGGGTGTTTCCACGCCCGACTACTTGGCCTACCACGACGACGAGTGGGGCCGGCCGGTGACCGACGACCACGGCATCTACGAGCGGCTGACGCTGGAGGCGTTCCAGTCGGGGCTGTCGTGGCTGACGATCCTGCGCAAGCGCGAGCACTTCCGCGCGGCGTTCGCGGGGTTCGAGATCGACCGCGTCGCGCGGTTCGACGACGCCGATGTGGCGCGGCTGATGGCCGACGGCGGGATCGTGCGAAACCGGCTCAAGGTGGCGGCCGCGATCACCAACGCGCGGGCGGCGCGGGCGATGCTGGCCGCCGGCGAGTCACTGGCCGAGCTGGTGTGGTCGTTTCGCGTGGACAGGCCTGACGCGCCGTCGACTGCCGCCGACCTGCCCGCCACCACCGACGGGTCGAAGGCGCTCGCCAGGGAGCTGAAGCGGCGTGGTTTCGCCTTCGTCGGCCCGACCACGGTGTACTCGACGATGCAGGCCTGCGGGGTGGTCAACGACCACCTGGCGGGCTGCTTCGTGCGGCGCGAGGTCGAGCGGCTCAGGCGTTAGGCTTGTGCGGTGTCGCTTCCAAACTGGCTTTCGCTGGGCCGGATCATGCTGATCCCGGTGTTCATGGTTGCCTTGCTCGGCAACATCAGCCACGGTGATCTGATCGCGGTGGTGGTGTTCAGCGTGGCCGCGGCGACCGATTCGTTGGACGGGTACCTGGCGCGATCGCGACAGTCGATCACGACGGTCGGGAAGCTGCTCGACCCGCTGGCCGACAAGCTGCTGATCTCGGCCGCGCTGATCTCGCTGGTCGAGCTCGACCGGGTGGCGGCGTGGGTGGCGATGGTGATCATCGCACGCGAGTTCGCGGTCACCGGGCTGCGGCTGATCGCGGCGACGCAGGACGTCGTGATCAGCGCGTCGGTGTGGGGCAAGGTCAAGACCACGGTGCAGGTGGCGGCGATCATCGCGCTGATCGTGGACGATCCTCCGCACACGGTGACGACGGTGCTGGTGGCGTGCGCCGTCGCGGTCACGATCTGGTCAGGGATCGAGTACTTCATCGCCGGGCGCGACATCCTGCGGGAGCCGGCGTGAACGGCGTCGCGCTCTCGATCGTGATCGGCTACCTGCTCGGCTCCTGCCCCTTCGGGTACTGGGCGGGCCGGCTGCGCGGCGTCGACCTGCGCAAGGAGGGCAGCGGCAACACCGGCGGCACTAACGCGGTGCGGGTGCTAGGCCCGGCGCTGGGCGTGCCGGTGATCATGCTGGACGTGCTGAAGGGCACCGCCGCGGTGCTGATCGCGGCCCAGCTCGGTGGGGTCGGCGCCGAGGCGCTGGCGGGGGCGGCGGCCGTGGTCGGGCACACGTTCCCGGTGTTCCTGCGGTTCCGCGGCGGCAAGGCCGTGGCCACGGGCGCGGGCGCGATGCTGGGGCTGGCGCCGGGTATCTCCCTGATCGTGGTCATACTGTGGATCGTGTTGGGCCTGGTCACGCGCTACGTATCGGTGGCGTCGATGCTGTCGGCGATCGCGTTCGTGCTGCTGGCGATCTTCACCGACCAGCCGTGGCCGATCGTGGTGTTCACGCTGTTTGGGGCCGGCCTTGTGTTCTGGCGGCATCGCACCAACATCGCGGCGCTTCGAAGCGGCACCGAGCGGCGGCTGAACCTGCGCGGGGTGCGGTCATGACGTCGCTGCGCGCGGCGGTGTACATCGGGATGGACCGGCCGCTGCAGCTGGAGACGCTGGAGCTGGACGAGCCGGGGCCGGGCGAGGTGGCGGTGCGGATCGAGGCCTCGGGGCTGTGCCACTCCGACCTGCACGTGATGCTGGGCGAGTGGAGCGAGCGGCCGCCGATGGTGCTCGGCCACGAGGGCTGCGGCGTGGTGGAGTCGGTGGGCGAGGACGTGCACCAGTTCGCGCCGGGCGACCGGGTGGTGCTGTGCTGGTATGCGCCCTGCGGCGAGTGCGCCCGCTGTCGCGCGGGGCGGCCCTGGGTGTGCCTGGACACGCGCGCCAACTCGAGCCTGATGCCCGACGGCAGCACGCGGCTGCGCAGGCCCACGGGCGAGCCGGTGCGGTCGTACCTGGCGGTGGGCTCGTTCGGCCAGCGCGCGGTGGTGCCGGCGTCGGGCGCGGTGCGGGTGGACGGCCGGCTGCCGGCGGAGCTGGGCGCGCTGATCGGCTGCGGCGTGGCCACGGGCGTCGGCGCCGTCACGAACACGGCGGCCGTCCAGCAGGGCCAGAGCGTGGTTGTGGTCGGCTGTGGCGGAGTGGGACTGTCGGTGGTGATGGGGGCGGTGCTGGTGGGCGCCGACCCGGTGATCGCGGTCGACATCAGCGCGCCGAAGCTGCGGCTGGCCGGCGACGTGGGGGCGACGCACATGGTGCGCGGCGGCGACGCGGCCGGGGCCGAGGTGGCGGCGATCCTGCCGAACGGGCCGGACCACGTGTTCGAGGCGATCGGCCTGCGCGAGACGATCGAGTGGGCGATCTCGCTGCTCTCGCGCGGCGGCACCGCCACGCTGGTGGGGATGACGCCGGAGGGGACGAAGGTGTCGTTCGATCCGCTGCCGTTCACGTCGGCCGGCCGGTCGATCCTGGGGTGCACGTACGGCTCCTGCGTCCCCGACCGGGACTTCCCGCGGCTGGCGGAGCTGGTGATGCAGGGCAAGCTCCCGGTGGCCCGGCTGATCGCAGAGCGAATCGGCCTGGAGGACGTCAACCGCGCGTTTGACCAGATGCGCGCCGGCGACGGCGCCCGGCGCGTGCTGATCCACTAGAAACCGCCTCGGCGGCGCGTCACAGCTTCGTGCCGACCCGAGCCGGCCTCTGGCATCGCGCGGCTAGCGCGTCTGCAGCCACTCGCCGGCGGTGAGGTGGTGCGCCGCCCCCGGCTCGCCCGCCAGCTCCGCGCGCAGCTCGCGCACGGCCCCGTGCCGTTCCGCCACCACGTCGTGGTTGTGGATCGTCTCGAAGTTGACCTGGCGGGCCAGCACGAAGCAGCCGTCCGACAGATCGTCGTACTGGTCGAGCGTGCCGGCCACCATCAGCCGCACCGAGTCCTCCACGAACCGCGGGTGCAGGTGCGCCTGCTCGACGACATGCAGCTCGTCGGGCCGTTTCAGCAGCTCGAAGATGGGCGCGCTCATCGACCGCTCGGCGATCCCGATCAGGTCACGCGCGTCCACCTCGCGGCTGGTGCCCAGCATCAGTGTGGCCTCGGCCCGCTGGTTGTGCGTGGCCGCCGGCAACAGCTCGAAGATCTCGCGCATCTGATCCTCGTCGTAGCCGGCCTCGCGCAGCCGCACCGCCGCGTGCTCGCGCACCAGGCCCTGCGCGCACGGGCACGCGTTCAGCCCGCGCACATCGACGCCCACCATCCGCCGCGAGTGGTTGGTGTTGGACAGCGCATGGCCGATCAGCGTGTAGATCTCCTGTGTCGGCAGGTCGGTCACCGGCGTGCGCCGCGTGACGGGGAACTTGGCGCGGATCATGACCTCGCTGCGCAGTGCCTGCTGGCGCTCCACGATCTGCGACGCGATCCGCTCGGCCAGATCCTCCACGTGCAGCGACTCGCCGATCACGACCTGGTCGATCGCCTCCGAGACCGTCTCCGGGAAGCGCGACATGTGCACGCCCTTCTGCTTCGGATCGAGGTCGACGTAGGCGTCGATGTCGGCGTAGTAGAGGAGCTCGCTGCCGGCGTGCGTGATCCGGATCACCTTGTGCACACCCGTCACGCCGGCCCGTGTCAGCGCCAGGTGCACCTCAGGCGACGCCGCCTGCAGGTCGTTCGCGAAGATCTCGGTCTCAGTCTGGCTCATGGATGCCATGGTAGTCCTCTCAATCTCGCAGCAGCCGCGATAGCCGCCGGTCGGCGAGCACCCGTCCATCGGTCTGGCAGGTCGGGCAGTAGTAGATGGTGTGTTCGTCAAACGAGACCTGTCGGATTTCATTCCCGCATGCCGGGCACTGCCTGCCCAGCCGGTCGTGCACGCGGTAGCCGTGCCCGGCCTTCGCCGCCAGCCCTTTCTGGGACAGGGGAATCAGCCGCTCCGTGGCCTCGCCGAGCTGCCCCACGATCGCGGCGTGCAGACGCTCCAGCTGCTCCGGCGTGAGCGAGGCGCCGTTTGCGTAGGGCGACAGCCGCGCCGCGTGCAGGATCTCGTTCGCGTAGGCACGCCCGATCCCGGCGATCGCCCGCTGGTCGCGCAGAAACGCGTGCAGCCGGTGCGGGTGCTGCTCCAGCGCCGCCTTCAGCGCGGCCGTGTCGAACGCCGGGTCGAGCGGTTCCGGGCCGATGTGCGCCAGCTGCTCGGCGACCGCCTCCGACGTCAGCAGCCACGCCCCCGCCCGGCGCTTGCGGCCGCCCTCGGTCATGGCCAGCTCGGTGTCGTCCTCGAACCGCACCACCAGCACCGACGACTTGGGATGCCCGGGCCCCACCGCCAGACGCCCGGCAGACATCAGGTGAATCATCAGCACCGGCCCCGCATCCTCCGTCTCGAACAGCAGCCGCTTGGCCCGTCGCCGCACCTCCGAGAACCGCCGGCCGACCAGCGCCGCCGGCGGCGGATCCACCGTCTTCAGCGTCGCAAAGTGCGCAACCGGCACCTCGGCCACCGGCTCTGCGCGCAGCCGATCGCGCTGGGCGCGAACAAAGGCTTCCAGTTCCGGCAGCTCGGGCATCCCCTGTACGGTAGGCGCTGATGACGGTCACCGTGGTGCGGGGAGAGCTGGAGGAGAGCCGCCACAGCGTGCACGTGGCCGTCGTCGACAGCGACGGGCGGCTCGTTGCCTGGCACGGCGACCCCCACCGTCTGACCACGCTGCGCTCCGGCGCGAAGCCGTTCCAGGCACAGCCGCTGGTCGCATCCGGCGCCGTCGAGGCGCTGGGCCTGGACTCAGAGACGCTGGCCGTCTGCTGCGCCTCACACGCGGGCCGCGACGAGCACGTCGCCGCCGTGCGACGCGGCCTCGGAGCCTGTGGCCTCGGCCCGGAGGCCCTGCGGAACTCGAACGGCACCCCCGAAGAGCGTCTGCGCCACAACTGCTCCGGGAACCATCTCGCCTTCCTGGCGCTGTCCGTCCACCGGGGCTGGGACGTCCCCAGCTACCGCGACCCCGCGCATCCCTCCCAGCAGGCGGCGCTTCAGGAGGTGGCCCGCGCCTCCGGCGTTTCCGCGGCCGAGATCGCCACCTGCACCGACGGATGCGGGGTCGTCTGCTTCGCCCTGCCGCTTGCCACCATCGCCTCCATGTACGCGCGGCTACCGGAGCTGCTGCCGCGCCAGCACGTGGCCATGCGCAGCCACCCGGGGATGATCGCCGGCCCCGGCGACCTCGATAGCGAGCTGCCGCCGGCCCTCCCGGGGGCCGTCGCCAAGGGCGGCGCCGAGGGCCTCGGCTGCGTGTCGCTGGGCGAGCAGGGCCTGGGCGTGGCAGTCCGGGTCGAGGACGGCACGTACCGCGCCGTCGAACCGACGCTGATGGCCGTGCTCGGCCAGATGCTCGGCTGGGAGCAGCCGCCGCCGCCACTTGCCCGATTCCAGCAGCCCGAGCTCCGCAACTCGCCCGGCGACGTTGTCGGTTTCCTGCGCGCGGACGTGCCGTTGACCCGGGCGTAACACTTATGACGATGGTGAACACAAGGTGACAAATTGGTTTTCGGAATGAAATTCCGCGGTTATACTCCGCCCCGTCTGCGTTCCCACTGCCACCCTCTTTAGTGGCGGGGTCTTCTTCCATTCCGACGTCGTATACGAGGGCGCCCATGTTGACGGTCGACATCTCCTTGCCCGATATCGATGAGCTGAAGGCGCTCGTCACCGAAGGACAGGAAAAGGGGTACCTCACCTTTGACGAGGTAGCAGCGGCGCTGGAGGAGATCGAGCTCACCAAGGAGCAGCTCGAGGACTTCTACACCTACCTGCTCGACCACAACATCGAACTCCTGGACGGCGAGTCCAAGCAGCAGGCCCAGCAGGAGCGGCTGATCCACGGCGAGAAGCCTCCCGAGCTCGACCTCACCGTCGAGCCCAGCCTCGACTCACTGCGCCTGTACCTGCGCGAGATCGGCAAGGTGCCGCTGCTCACGGCCGACCAGGAGGTGAGCCTGGCGAAGCGCATCGAGCGGGGCGACATGCGTGCCAAACAGCAGATGATCGAGGCCAACCTGCGCCTTGTCGTCTCGATCGCGAAGGGCTACCTGGGCCGCGGCCTCAGCTTCCTGGACCTGATCCAGGAGGGCAGCCTCGGCCTGATCCGCGCCGTCGAGAAGTTCGACTACCGCAAGGGCTACAAGTTCTCGACCTACGCAACCTGGTGGATCCGCCAGGCGGTCACGCGCGCCATCGCCGACAAGGCCCGCACCATCCGCATCCCGGTGCACATGGTCGAGAAGCTGAATCGCGTCGTGCACATCGAGCGCCAGCTGGTGCAGCGCCTCGGCCGCGAACCGCGCCCCGACGAGATCGCCCGCGAACTCTCGATGACGGCCGACGAGGTGCGCGACATTCTGCGCATGGCGCAGCTGCCGGTCAGCCTCGAGAAGCCGATCGGCGAGGAGGAGGAGTCGGAGCTGGGCGATTTCGTCCAGGACGAGCAGGCGGTGTCGCCGTTCGACTCGGCCACGATGACGCTGCGCAAGGAGGACATCGAGCGCGCGCTGGACTCGCTGCCCGAGCGCGAGCGCAAGGTGATCGAGCTGCGCTTCGGTCTCAAGGGCGAGCACCCCTGCACGCTCGAGGAGGTGGGCCGCGCGTTCGGTGTCACCCGCGAGCGCATCCGCCAGATCGAGAACAACACGCTGAAGAAGCTGGAGAGCCTGCCAGAGGCGCAGGCACTGCGGAACGCGGAGTAGGCAAGCAGCGATACAATCCGCCCGCTCGGGGGGGTGTCCGAGTGGCTAAAGGAGACGGGCTGTAAACCCGTTGGCTCTGCCTACACAGGTTCGAATCCTGTCCCCCCCACTGATCGACATCGCCGGCTCGGCCCTCATCACCAACTCGAGTTCCCCATCCTGATCGGCGCGGCTCGGCATCAGTCGATCGGCATGGGTCTCTTCTTCTACCCGCACGGGGGCTCCGCGACAGGTATTCGTGGCGGGACGTCGCCCGCCGGGTCACAGACCTGTACGAGACCCACGCACCCGGCTGACCGCCCTCAGTGATCGTGGGCCATGCTCAGGATCTGCTCCCGGGAGTACGACCCGACCATGTCCGGATGGTCGCTCTCGATATGCTGCTCGACGTTCGTCACCAGCTCGTCGTCCGACTCGCCGCTGACGTCGACGCCACATGGGCAGTGCACAACCTTCATCTCCGACCTCCTGGTTGGTGGTCTGATGCTACTACCCTGAAACCGGGGTCTCTGGCACCTAGACTTCACAGATGGCGGTAATCGACGGAGAACGGCGTGTGGTTTCGGTGCTGATGGCCGACGTGGCCGGCTCGACCGCGATCGGCGAGCGGCTGGGCCCGGAGCGGTCGAAGTTCCTGTTCGACGAGGTCATGCGCCTGATGACGACCGAGATCGAGCGCTACGAGGGCACCGTCGCGCAGCTGCTCGGCGATGGGCTGCTGGCCATGTTCGGCGCTCCGATCGCGCACGAGGACGACAGCGAGCGGGCCGTGCGCGCCGGCCTCTCCATCCAGCGTGCGCTGGCCGAGTATGCCGAGGGCGTGGCCGAGGCCTACGGCGTCGAGCTGCGCGCGCGAATCGCCGTGAACACCGGCCCGGTGGTCGTCACCCCCGGTGCCGGCGACGACAGCCGGCGCTACAACGCGCTCGGCGACACCGTCAACGTCACCGCACGGCTGCAGGCGCTGGCCGACGAGGCCGCTGTCACCCTCGGCCCCCAGACCGCCGCCCAGGTGCGCGGCTGCTTCGAGCTGGAGCAGTTGGGCGAGACCACGCTGCGTGGCCGCGAGGCTCCGATCGACCGCTTCCGCGTGATCGGCGAGCTCGAGCACGCCCGCCGCCGCCCGGCCGAGCCGCTGGTCGGCCGCGACCGCGAGCTGGCCGATGTCAGCGATGGGCTGGAGCGGCTGGCCCAGGGCATCGGCATGATCGTCACGGTCACCGGCGAGCCCGGCATCGGCAAGTCGCGCCTGGTGGCCGACGCGGTCGAGCCGCTGCGCGACCGCCTGACCGTGCTCGAGGGCCGCGCGCTGTCCTACACCGAGAGCTTCCCCTACTGGCCGGTGCGCGAGCTGCTGCGCGACTGGCTGGGCGCCGGTGCAACCGCCGCCGAGGCGCGCGTCCGGCTCGACCTGAAGACCGCCCTGCACGGCGTGTTCGGCGACGACCCCGAGCCGTATCCGTTCCTGGCGGCACTGGCGGGCCTGCCGCCCGACCCCGAAACCAACCAGGTGCTGCGTGAGTTCAGCCGCGAAGCGATGCACCGCCGCAGCATGGAGGTGATGGCCGAGCTGCTCTGCCGGCTGTCCCGCGACCGCCCGCTGCTGGTGGTGTTCGAGGACCTGCACTGGGCGGACGAGCCGACGCTCGACCTGATCGACTCCCTGCTGGAGCTGACCGAGTCGGAGCCGTTCGGGATGGTGCTGCTCTACCGCACCGACCGCGAGGCGGGCTCGTGGCGGGTCGGCGAGCGCGCCCGCCAGCGCTTCCCGCACCGCTATCGCGAGATCGAGCTGCGCCCGCTCAGCGAGGCGGCCGGCAACGAGCTGCTCGGCGACCTGGCCGGCGCTCCCGTGTCGGACAACGTGTCGGCGCTGCTGACACAGCGTGCCGGCGGCAACCCCCTGTTCTTGGGCGAGGCCCTGCGCGACCTGATCGAGCGGGGCGCGCTGCAGCGCAGCGACAACGGCTGGTGGGCCGACGACGCGGATCCGCTGGAGGTGCCGGTGCTCGTGCAGGGCGTGCTGCAGGCGCGGCTCGACCGGCTCGACCCGCCCGCCCGCGAGGTGGTGGCGGTGGCCGCCGTCGCCGGCCGCAGGTTCGGCACGCCGCTGCTCGAGCAGCTGGTCGATCCGGCCACGCTGCCCTCCGCCCTGTCGCAGCTGCAGCGCATGGAGCTGATCGTCGAGGAACAGCGCCGCCCGTTCCCCTCCTACCGGTTTCGCCATGGGCTGGTGCAGGAGGCCGCCTACGCCACCATCACCGACGCGCGCCGACAGGTGCTGCACGGCCAGGTCGGCATGGCGCTGGAGCGGCTGATCGAAGAGGAGGGCGGCCCCAGCCCGCGGCTGCTGGCCCATCTCGCCAGGCACTTCAGCGAGGCGCACGACGCGGGCCGCGCCGCCACCTATCTGATCCGGGCCGGCGACGAGGCGCGGGCGCTCTACGCCGACCAGGAGGCGATCCACCACTATCGCGAGGCGCGCCGCTTCCTCCAGCAGCTGGGCGACGACCGTCGCTCGCGCGAGACACTGTTCAAGATCGCGCTGGTGCACCATCTGGCGTTCGACTATCCGGCCGCCGAGGACGCCTACGACGAGGCCTTCGCGTGCAAGGTGGAGCCGATCGTCCAGATCGAGGCGACCGAGCGCCTGGTCACCGCCACCAAGCGCCCGACCGAGCTGGCGCCCGGCCTCGACTACGTGGCCGAGTCCTACATGATCACCGAGCACGTGTTCAGCGGCCTGCTGCAGGTCGACGCCGACCTGAACGTGATGCCTGCGCTGGCCGACAACTTCCGGGTTTCCGCCGACGGGCTCAGCTACCTGTTCCAGATCCGCGGCTCCGCGCGCTGGAGCGACGGCGTCCCGGTCACCGCGCACGACTTCGTCCAGACCTGGAACCGCACGCGCGAGATGGAGACGGTGACCGCATTCCTGCTGGAGGACGTCGAGCATGCCGAGGCGCTCGACGACCATACGCTGGAGCTGCGGCTGCGCGAGCCGCGCAACTACTTCCTGTACGTGCTCGCCGCGTGTCCGTCGTACCCCTGGCCTGCGCACCTGGTGGCCGAGCGCGGCGACGACTGGCACCGCGCCGAGCCGCTGGTGTCGAACGGCCCCTACGTGGTCGAAAGCTGCGACGACGAGCAACTGGTGCTGCGTGCGAACCCGCAGTTCGACGGCCCCCGCGGCAACATCGACCACGTCTGCATGCAGTTCAAGCCGACCGCTGTCCGCGGTACCGCCGCGCTGTGGGAGGACGAGGAGCTGGACGTGCTCAGCAACGTCGAGCACCTGCTGACCGGCGCGCACACGCTGGCGGAGGTGAGCCCGGCGCTTGGCACCAGCATGGTCGGGTTCCGGCCCGAGGGTGCGCTTGCCGACATCCGCGTCCGGCAGGCGCTGACCGCGCCGCTGGTGCAGCTGATGGAAAACCTGGAGGACGCGGGGATGATGGTACGGCCGGCCCGCGGCGGCGGGCTGCTGCCGCCGGCGATGCCCGGGCACCTGCACATGGTGCAGGCGCCGATCGGCATGGAGCGCGCCGCCGAGCTGCTGGCCGAGGCCGGCTATCCGGGCGGTGACGGCCTGCCCGCCGTTCGTCTGGGCGCGATCCATCCGATGAAGCCGATGCTGGCCGGCCTCGAAGACCTGATGGGGCGGCTGGGAGTGACGGTGAACCTCGACCTGATGGATCAGGGCTCGATGGTGAGCACGGTCGACGCGGATAGCTGGATCTCCGGCTGGGTGGCCGACTATCCCGATCCGCACGGCTTCTTCCGCGGGCTGCTGTCGAAGCGGCACCTCGGCGTGCTGAACGATCCCACCCTCACCCAGTTGCTGGCCGATGCCAGCGCCAGCCGCGACCGCGACGCGCGACTGGCGCTGTTCGCCGAGGTCGATCGCCGGCTCGTCTCCGAGGCGCTGTTGGTGCCGCTCTCCTATGCACGGTCGGTGCTGCTGAAGCGGCCCTGGGTGCACGGCATCTGGTCGAACGCGCTCACCAGCCTCCGCTTCGACCAGGCAACAGTCGAGCGTTGAGCGGTTCTCACTACGGCCGGGCTAGCCCAGGAGCCGTTCGACCAACGCCAGATCGATCGTCTCGACCAGCTCGTCGGCTGCCGACAGCCGGTCGGCGGTCATCGTGCCGAGCATGCCTAGGCAGTACATGCCGGCGGCCTTGGCGGCAAGCACGCCTGCCTCGGTGTCCTCGATCACCGCCACCTGCCCCGGCTGCAGGCCCGCCACCGACCCGCGCAGCAGGCCCAGTGCCACATGGTAGCCCTCGGGGTGGGGCTTCCCTTGCAGCACGTCGTCAGAGGTGACAACGCAGCTGAACAGGTCGGCGATGCCGGCCGCCTCGATCACCGGCTGGATCTCCGCCAGCGCTGCGCCGGACACGATCCCGATCGGTGCGCGCCCGGCCGCGGCGCGCACCACCTTTCGCATCCGCGCGTCGACGGTGCTGCCGTCGTGCACCAGCCGGCGGTACGCGTCGATGCGCTCGGCCACGATCGCATCGATGTCCGTGCGGTCGCCCAGCCAGGTGCGCACCATCATCTCGTCGGACAGCCCCGCCAGGCGATCGATGTACTCACGGTGTGTGGGCGCCGTCGCGTGGTGGGCCAGCACCTCAGCGGTGACCGCCTCCATCACGTGCTCGTCGTCGGAAAGGGTGCCGTTGAAGTCGAAGATCAGCGCGCGGAAGGGCATGGCGGAGGAGCCTAGAACCATCCATACGACCGGGGATACAGTCCCGGCATGAACGATCGACCGATCCGCGTCGGGGTCCAGCTGCATCCACAGCAGGGCACGCTCGAGAAGATGCGAGACGCCTGGTTGCGGGTGGAGGAGATGGGCGCGGACACCATCTTCAACTGGGATCACTTCCACCCGCTGTACGGCGATCCCGACGGCCCGCACTTCGAGTCCTGGACGGTGCAGGCGGCGATGGCGGAGTCAACCAGCCGCATCCAGATCGGCTGCCTGGTGACCTGCAACTCGTACCGCAACGCGAACCTGCAGGCCGATATGGCGCGCACCGTCGACCACATCTCGGGCGGCCGCTTCATCTTCGGCATCGGCGCCGGCTGGTTCCGGCGCGACTACGACGAATACGGCTACGAGTTCGGCACGGCGCCCGACCGGCTGCGGCACCTCGACCGCTCGCTGGCGACGATCGTGCAGCGCTGGGGCAAGCTCAACCCGCCGCCCCTCCACGGCCGGCCCCCGATCCTGATCGGCGGCGGTGGCGAGAAGGTGACGCTGCGCATAACCGCTCAGTACGCCGACATCTGGAACGGGTTCGGCCTGCCCGACGTGGCTCGCCACAAGTGCCAGGTGCTGAACGAGCACTGCCGCCGGCTGGGGCGCGATCCGGGCGAGATCGAGCGCTCCATCGGCGGGTTCAACGCCGAGCGGATCAAGCTGCTCGACGACTACCTGGCGGCCGGCGTCACCCACTTCATCATGGGCGTGGGCGGCCCGGACTGGGACATCGGCCAGCTCTCCAAGCTGATCGCTTACCGCGACCAGCACAACGGGGGCTAGGCGCTGCTGGGCAGCGGCGGCGGCGCGGCCACCTCACGACCGCGCGGCACCGAGACCGGTGCCCGGTAGATGAACGCGATCGTGGCCCACAGCAGCACGAACCCGGCCATCTGCCAGCCGTTGATGGTCGCGTCCAGCCAGATGTAGTTCACGACCAGCGCCGTCGCCGGAAAGGCCAGCTCGGCGATGGTCGCGATCGGCGCCGGCGTGGTGCGCAGGCCGCGGTAGTAGAGCATCATCGCCAGCAGACCTGAGCCCAGCGCCAGCAGCACCAGCCGCATCCAGTCGCTCGCGCCGGCGCTGTGCGCGGGCAACAGCGCGTGCTCGGGGATCGCGATCACGGCCAGGAACGGCAGCGCCAGCGAGAAGCGCAGCGCCATCAGGGTGTTCGGCTCGACTTCGCGCAGGCCGCGCCGCCCAAAGGCGGTGGCCGCGCCCCACAGCGCGGCCGCTCCAAGGGCGTACAGCGCCGGCTTGGCTTGGCTGCCGGTCAGCGCCTCGCCCGGCGACAGCCAGCCGAACGAGAGCAGATAGGTGCCGATCACGGCCGGGATCACGAGCACGCCGAACTCGGCCTTGGGGCGTTCGCCCAGAATCACGGCGGCGGCACCGATCGCCCACAGCGGCTGCGTCTTCTGCAGCAGGATTACGACATCCGGGTTCGAGTAGGCGGCGGCGAAGGCCTCGGTGAAGAGCAGCGTGGCCAGAGCCGACCCGCCCCAGCCGATCGCGATCGCCGACAGCCAGCCCATGCGCGACATGCGCCGGATCTGGTCGCGATGCCGCCACAGGATCGGCGCCACCACGCACGTCAGGATCACGTGCTCGTAGAGCACGATCGTCCAGGCCGACCACTCGGTCGTGAGCGGTTTTCGCAGGACGCCGTCGATGCCCCACAGCGAGGCGCCGGCCGCGATCAGCATCACGCCGGCGAGCGGTGCCCGCCATACGACCGCATCTCTCCTGCTGCCGATCGCCTCCACGGCGGTCATGATACGCGGCGATGCACGACTCTCCCATCACCGTGCTGGCCGGCGGCGTCGGCGGGGCCCGCTTTCTGCAGGGCGTGGTCGAGGTGGTGCCTGCGGCGGATGTCGTCGTGGTGGGCAACGTGGGCGACGACGTCGAGCCGCACGGGCTGCACGTGTCGCCCGATCTGGACACGGTGCTGTACACGCTGACCGGCTGGATCGACGAGGACAAGGGCTGGGGCGTTCGCGGCGACAGCGACCGGGCGCTGGAGCGGGCGCGGGCGCTGGGTGCGGACGCGTGGTTCTGGCTGGGCGACCTCGATATCGGCCTGCACCTGGCCCGCACCGAGGCGCTGCGGCGGGGCGAGCCGCTGAGCGCGGTGACCGCCCGGCTGGCGCAGCGGCTGGGTCTGGAACTGACGCTGCTGCCGGCCACCGACGACCGGCTGCGTACGATCATCGGCACGGCCGACGGCGAGATCGACTTCCAGACCTACTACGTACGCCGCCGGCATGCCGACCTGGTCACCTCGATCCGCTTCGACGGGGCCGAGACGGCGCGGCCAGCGCCCGGGGTGACCGAGGCGCTGCGGGACGCGCGCGCGATCGTGATCGCGCCCTCGAACCCGCTGATCTCGATCGCGCCGATCTTGGCGGTGCCGGCCGTCCGTGAGCAGCTGGTGGCACGGACGGCAACCTGCGTTGCGGTCAGCCCGATCGTGGCCGGCAGGGCGCTGCGCGGCCCGGCCGCGGCGATGCTGGAGTCACTGGGGCACGACCCCTCGCCGGCCGGGGTCGCGGCCATCTACCAGGGTCTGGCCGACGTGCTGGTGGTGGACGAGCAGGACGCGGAGCTGGCGGCGCGTGTCGAGCAGCTGGGCATGCGGGCGGTGGTGGTGGACACCATCATGCGCGACGCCGCGGCGCGGGAGCGGCTGGCGCGCGCGGCGCTGGACGCGGCTGGGATCGCCGCGTGAGGCTCGAGATCCTGCCGCTGGCCGTGCCCGGCGAGATCGAGGCGGGCGCGGATCTGGCGGGGCTGCTGCTGGGCGCCGCGCCGGCGCTGGAGCAGGGCGATGTGGTGGTGGTGTCGCACAAGGCGGTCAGCAAGTCGGAGGGCCGGCTGGCCGACCTGCGGGAGGTGACGCCATCGGCGCGGGCGATCGAGCTGGCCGCGCCGGACGGTGACCCGCGCCTGGCCGAGATGGTGCTGCGCGAGAGCCGGCGGATCGTGCGGCGGCGCGGGTCGCTGCTGATCGCAGAGACGCACCACGGGTTCGTCTGCGCCAGCGCCGGCATCGACCGCTCGAACGCGCCGGGCGCGGAGCAGGTCGTGCTGCTGCCGGTCGACCCGGATGCGTCGGCGGGGGCGCTGCGAGCGGAGCTGGAGCGGCGGAGTGGGGTGCCGCTGGCCGTGGTGGTGGCCGACACGATGGGCCGGCCGCTGCGAAACGGGATCGTGGGCACGGCCATCGGGGTCAGCGGCCTGGAGCCGCTGCGCGGCTACCACGGCCAGGCGGATGCGGCCGGCTACACGCTGCGGACCACGCAGGTGGCGGTGGCCGACGAGCTGGCGGCGGCCGCCGACCTGGTGCTGGGCAAGCTGGAACGGGTGCCGGCCGCACTGGTGCGGGGCTACGCGGCCGGCGGCGAGGGCAGCGCCCGCGAGCTGATCCGCGAGTCGGAGCGCGACCTCTTCATCTAGCCGGTGGCTCGGTAGAAGAGCGCGCCGGCCGGCACGTAGAAGGCGGCCAGGATCAGGGCCAGGATGACGCTTGCCAGCGGGTTCACGAAGGCCACGGCCAGCACCACGAGGTAGAGCACGATGCCGGGGTCGAAGGCGCGCGAGATCGCGTCCAGCTTCGACTGTGGCACGGACTCGGCGATCAGCCGGCGGCCGCGGCGGGCGTAGCGCCACCAGACGTTGTAGAGCCCGGACATCGCCAGGAGGGTCAGATCGTACGCGTAGACGGCGGCGTGCTCACCCTGGTTCTGGAGGTGGTCGGCCACGAGTTTGGTGGGGAAGGGGATGAAGGCGACCACCATCAGGAACACGATGTTGATGAACAGCATGGTGCGATCGACGCGGGCCATGCAGGCGACGCACTCGTGGTGGTTGACCCAGATGATGCCGATGATCAGGAAGCTGGTGGCGTAGGCCAGGTACGAGGGCCAGAGGTCGATCAGGGCTCGGCCGAGGTGCTGGTCGGCGCCGGTGCCGACGCCGATCTGGAGCACCAGCAGCGTGGCGGCGATCGCGAACACGCCGTCCGAGAACGTCTCCATGCGCGCCGTGCCG
>DATIOK010000063.1:0-18473 GCA_035473255.1 Gaiellales bacterium | reverse complement strand
TGCAGCCCAAGGCCGACGCGGTCTTCCGCGAGGAGGCGCCCGAGATCAGCGGTTCCTCAAGCGAGGCCGACATGCTGCAGCGGGTGCGCGCGCAGTTCGCCATCGAGCAGCTGGTGGGCGAGGCCCGCGACGCGGCCGTCTACCCCAAGGTGAAGCAGCAGTTCGCCGACCAGGTGCGGGCGCTATCCGACGCCGAGCAGGACTCCAAGGAGCTCAAGTCGGCCAAGCGGGCCGCGCTGCTGGAGCAGATCGAGGCCGAGATCGACCTCGGCTTCCCCAGCCGCGGCGATGCCGACGAGCACGGCCACGCGCCGCTCGACCCGCTGGCCAAGGCGGCCGTGGGATCGGCCATGGACAAGCTCTACAAGGAGGTCGTCCGCACCAAGATCGCGGTCGACAAGCGCCGACCCGACGGCCGCTCCGAGACGGAGATCCGACCGATCTGGTCGGAGGTCTCGGTGATGCCAAGGACGCACGGCTCCGCCCTGTTCACGCGCGGCCAGACACAGGCGCTGACGCTCTGCACGCTTGGCACCGGCAAGGAGGAGCAGCGCATCGACGACCTCTCGCTGGATCAGACCAAGCGCTACATCCACCACTACAACTTCCCGCCCTTCTCGGTCGGGGAGACCGGGTTCATGCGCGGCCCCAAGCGCCGCGACATCGGGCACGGTGCGCTGGCCGAGCGGGCGCTGCTGCCCGTCATCCCCAGCGCGGATGACTTCCCCTACACGCTGCGACTGGTGTCGGAGATCATGGAGTCGAACGGCTCCTCGTCGATGGCATCGGTGTGCGGATCGACGCTCTCGCTGATGGATGCGGGCGTGCCGATCAAGGCGCCGGTGGCGGGCATCGCGATGGGCCTGATCAAGGAAGGCGACGCCTACGTGATCCTGACCGACATCCAGGGAGCCGAGGACCATCTCGGCGACATGGACTTCAAGGTCGCGGGTACCGAGGGCGGCGTCACGGCGCTGCAGATGGACATCAAGATCACCGGTGTCACCACCGAGATCCTGCGCAACGCGCTGTCACAGGCGAAGGACGCGCGGCTGTTCATCCTGGACGCCATGCGCGAGGCGATCGCCGCCCCGCGCGAGGACGTGGCCGCACACGCGCCGCGCATCGTGTCGACCAAGGTCCACCCCGACTACATCGGCATGGTGATCGGCAAGGGCGGCGAGACGATTCGCTCCCTCGAGGCCGAGTACGAGGTGCAGATCGACATCGAGGAGGACGGCACGATCCGCATCTACGGCACCAACGGCGAGCTGGCCGAGGGCGCCCGGCGCGAGATCGACGCGATGACGAAGGACATCGAGGTGGGCGACACCTACGACGACGCCGAGGTGGTCAAGCTGGCCGACTTCGGCGCCTTCATCTCGCTGCGCAAGGGCGTGGACGGCCTGCTGCACGTCAGCCGAATCCTGCCCAAGGGCAGCCGGCTGGCATCGGCCGAGCAGGTGCTGGCGCGCGGCGACAAGGTGCGCGTGACCGTGGTCGAGGTCGACAAGGACCGCGGCCGCATCGGCCTCACGCTGGTGGCCAAGAAGACCGACGACGGCGGCGAGATCACGCCCGAGCAGCTGATCGCGGTGGCCGAGGCCAACCCCGCACCGGAGCGCTCCGAGAGCGACCGCCCACGCGGCGGTGGCGGTGGCCGTGATCGCGGCCGCGGACCCCGGCGGGACAGGTAGCAGGGCTGCGGCGGTCTGACCCTTTCGAGGGACAGACCGCCGCAAACCCCACTGCTAGAGTGGCCCCAGTGCAGCGGTACACCATGACCACGCTCGATGGCGGAGAGCGAATCGTCACCGAGCGTGTCCGGTCGGTGCGCTCCGTCGCGCTCGGGATCTGGATCGGCGCCGGTTCCCGTGACGAGACCGCGGAGCGCGCCGGCATCAGCCACTTCATCGAGCACCTGCTGTTCAAGGGCTCGTCCCGCTACTCCGGCGTGCAGATCGCGCAGGTGTTCGACGGCCTCGGCGGAGAGCTGAACGCCGCCACCGCGAAGGAGTACACGGTGCTCTACGCGCGGGTGCTGGACGCGCACCTGGAGTCGGCGCTGGACGTGATGAGCGACATGCTGCTGGCACCCACCTTCGACGCCGACGAGCTCAACTCCGAACGCGAGGTGGTGCTGGAGGAGATCGCGATGTACGAGGACAGCTTCCACGACCTCGCGCACGACCTGATCGCCGGCGCCGTGTTCAGCGACCATCCGCTGGGCCGGCCTGTGATCGGCACCTCCGCGGCGGTCAACGCGATCGACACCGCCATGGTGCGTGACTACCACGCGAACCGCTACGTCGGCCCCAACATCGTGATCGCCGCTGCCGGCAACCTCGAGCACGAGCCGCTGGTGCACGCAATCCAGCAGCGCTTCGAGGCCTACACCAAGGTGACCGACCCGTCGGCCGGCGTGCGGCCGGTGTGGGTGGGCGAGTCGAGCCCGCAGACCGTGTTCCAGGCCAAGGCTAGTGAGCAGTACCACGTCTGCCTGGCCGGTATCGGCCTGCAGCGCTCAGACCGGCGCCGCTTCGCCGCCTCGCTGCTCGACTCGATGCTGGGCGGATCTGCGTCGTCGCGGCTGTTTCAGGAGATCCGCGAGCGGCGCGGAATGGCCTACTCGGTCTACACCTTCGCCTCCCAGTACGCCGACACTGGCATGGTCGGCGTCTACGTCGGCACCCGCGAGGACAACCTGGCCGAGTGCATGCGCATCACCGCCGACCAGCTGGTGCGGATGGGGCAGGGGGAGTTCGCCGACGACGAGCTGCAGCGCTCCAAGGAGAACCTGAAGGGGCGGATCATGCTGTCGATGGAGTCGACCTCGAACCGCGCCAGCCGGCTGGGCAAGTCGGTGCTGACCGACACCGAGCTGCTGTCGCTCGACCGCATCTGCGCCGAGATCGATTCGGTCGAGCCGGAGGCGGTGGCGTCGCTGGCCCGCCAGCTGTTCGCACCCGACAGCCTGTCGGTGTCCGGCGTAGGGCCGGACGAGGATCGCTTCCGCGAGGCCGTTGCCGCGCTGAACCCCGCGCTCGCCTGACGAGTACGATCTCGCGATGATCCGCGTGATCCTGTCAGGCGCCTCCGGCCAGGTCGGCCGCGCGCTGGCGTCCGCGATCGAGGCGGACGCCGACCTGACGGTCGCCGCCGCGGCCGCGCCCTCGCTCGGCGTCGGGCTGGCCGACGCGCTGTCGGCCGGCCACGGCGACGTCGTCGTCGACTTCACCGCGCCCGAGTTCGCCGAGCCCGCCTGCCGGCTGTGCATCGACGCGCGCGTGCCGCTGGTGCTGGGCACCTCCGGACTGGCTGCCGAGCGGCTGGAGCAGCTGGGCGCCCAGGCGGCCGCGGCCGGCGTGCAGCTGTTCCACGCCGCCAACTTCGCGATCGGGGCGGTGCTGATGATGCAGTTCGCCGAGCAGGCCAGCCGTCATCTGCCGGCAGCCGAGATCGTCGAGCTGCACGCCGACACCAAGAAGGATGCCCCGTCCGGCACCTCACTGGCGACGGCCGCCCGCATGGCCGGCGACGTCCCGATCCACAGCGTGCGGCTGCCGGGGCTGGTGGCCCACCAGGAGGTGATCCTGGGCGGCGCCGGCGAGACGCTCACCATCCGCCACGACACCAGCTCCCGTGCCGCCTTCGCGCCCGGCGTGCTGCTCGCGGTCAAGCGCATCCGGGAACTGTCGCCCGGACTCACGTCAGGCCTCGAAGCCCTGCTCTAAACCCGATCGAGCGCGAACACCGGAAACGCCCGGTCGGTCTTCTGCTCGTACTCCCCGAACCGCGGTTTCAGCTCGACCAGCCGGCGCCACATGCGGTCCCGCTCCTCCGCCTCGAGCAGGCGGGCGCGCGCGGCGAACGTCTCGCGCCCGTGCTCGACCGTGACGTCGGGGTTCGCCACCAGGTTGTAGTACCAGCTGGGGTTGGTGGGCGCACCCGATTTGGTGGCGAACAGATGCAGCACGCCGTCCCACTCCAAGAACTCGAGCGGCAGCGTGATCTCGCGGCCGCTGCGTGCACCGCGCATCGTGACCAGCACGAGCGTCGAGTCCTCGTAGAGCATCGTCACCACACCGCCGGTTGCCCGGTACTGCTCGATCACGCGGTCGTTGAACGTCTGCTCGGCCATCAGCCGGCCCCCACCGGATCACCGACGCGCAGCTCGCCGCCGTCCAGGATGTCGCCGCGCACGCCCGCCCGGTGCACCAGCACCTTGATCGTGCGCGGGTCGCCCAGGTAGGCCTGCAGGTCGAGGCAGGGCTCGCACAGCTCTGTTGCGCGGCACCGCAGCGCCCCGACCCGAAACTCCTTGCCGACCAGGTCGTTCAGCCGCACGCCCCGGGTCACGACCTGGCGGCGCGATCGGCCCTCCGTGATGTCGATGCCGTGCTCGTCCAGCACCGCCTCGATCACCTCGGCCTCGATCAGCGTGATCGCACAGCCGGTCGGGATCCAGCGGTCGGGCGGGCTGAAGTTGCGGTCGCCTTCCAGGCCGCGACCGGCGTGGGCCTGCACCGATCCCACCGCGATCGGCGTCTCGCCGCTGCGCGGAATGATGAAGATCTGCTCGACCGATCCAGCCACTGCCGCAGGAGTTTAGAGCGGGGAGGAGTAGAATCGATCATATGACGCGCCCCGTGCTCGGCGAGCTACTGACCGCGATGGTCACCCCGTTTGCGGATGACGGCACCGTCAACCACGAGTCGGCCCGCCGCATGGCGCGCCACCTTGTCGATACCGGCTCCGACGGCATCGTCGTCTGCGGCACCACCGGCGAGGGCCCGACCGTCAACGACCGCGAAAAGCTGGAACTGCTCGAGACGGTCGTCTCCGAGGTCGGCGCCGGCGCCAGCGTGGTGGCGAACACGGGCAGCTACGACACGCACCACTCGGTGGCGCTGACCCGGTCTGCGCTCGCGGCAGGCGTGGACGGCTTCCTGGTGGTCACCCCGTACTACAACAAGCCGCCGGTGGACGGCATCGTCGCCCACTACGAGGCCATCGCCGCAGCCGCCGAGGGCCGCCCGGTGATCGTCTACAACATCCCGCAGCGGGTCGTGCTGAACCTCGAGCCGGATCTGCTGGCCCGGCTCAGCCAGATCGACAACGTGATCGCCGTCAAGCAGGCCACCGCCGACCTCGACCAGGCCCGCAGCATCCTCGACCACGGCGGTCTCGAGCTCTATGCCGGTAACGACGACCTGCTGGCGCCGTTCCTGCGGCTGGGCGGTGCCGGCGGCATCTGCGTCGCGTCCCACATCGCGGGACGACGGATGCGGGAGATGGTCACCGCCGCAAGGGCCGGCGACCTCGACCGCACCGACGCCATCGACCGCGAGCTGCAGCCGCTCTACGACGCGCTCTCGATCACCACCAACCCGATCCCGCTGAAGGCCGCGCTGAACCTGCTCGGCCACGACGTGGGAGGGCTGCGCCTGCCGCTTGTCGAGGCCGACGCGGCGCAGACGGCAACGCTCCAGGCCGCGCTCGAGCTGGCCGGAATCCTGCCGGTCGCCGCCGGTTGACGATGCGCGAACCCGTCAAGATCATCCCGCTCGGCGGGCTGGGCGAGGTTGGCAAGAACATGACCGTGTTCGAGTCCGGCGGCGATCTGATCCTGATCGATGCCGGCCTCACCTTCCCGAAGGCGGAGATGCACGGCATCGACCTGGTGCTGCCCGACTTCTCCTACGTGGTCGACCGCGCCGACCGGCTGAAGGCGATCGTGCTCACCCACGGCCACGAGGACCACGTCGGCGCGCTGCCCTACCTGTTGCGCGAGACGGGGACGGATCCGCTCGTGTTCGGTACCCGGCTGACGCTGGGGCTGATCAAGTCGAAGCTCGACGAGCACGGCCTGGGCGCTGAGACGGAGCTGGTGGAGCTGGTTCCGGACGGATCACGCGTCGCGGTGGGGCCGTTCCAGGCCGAGGCGGTGCGCGTCACCCACTCGATCCCCGATGCCGTGGCGGTGGTGCTGCACACGGCGCACGGCGTGATCGTGCACACCGGCGACTTCAAGATGGACATGACGCCGGTGGACGGCCGTCCGGTCGACATCGATCGCCTGCGCTCGCTCGGCGACGAGGGCGTGGCGCTGCTGATGTCGGACTCGACCAACGCCGAGAACCCCGGCACGACCCCGTCGGAGATGACGGTCGGGCCGAGCATGCGCGAGATCATCGCGAAGGCACCCGGCCGCGTGATCGTGACGTCGTTCGCGTCGCAGATCCACCGCCTGCAGCAGGTGATCGACGCGGCCGTCGCCAACAACCGCAAGGTCTGCGTGATCGGCCGGTCGATGGTGCGGAACCTGAACATCTCGCGAAACCTCGGCTACGCCGACGTGGACGAGGATCTGCTGCTGAAGCCCAAGGCGCTTGACTCCGTGCTGCCACACGAGGTGGTCGTGCTGTGCACGGGCAGCCAGGGCGAACCCCGCTCGGCGCTGACGCGGATGGCGCACGGCGATCACCCCGCGCTGCAGGTGCACCCGACCGACACGGTGGTGATGTCGTCCAAGGCGGTGCCGGGCAACGAGGTGAACGTGGGGGAGACGGTGAACCGCCTGAACCGGATGGGCGCCACGGTGCTGACCGAGAACAACGCCTACGTGCACGTGTCCGGCCACGGCTCGGCCGATGAGCTGCGCACGATGCTGGAGCTGGTGCGGCCCAGGTTCTTCGTGCCGGTGCACGGCGAGTACCGCATGCTGCGCGCGCACGCCGCCATCGCTGAGCGCACCGGCGTGGAGCCGCACGCCGTGCGCATCGCCGACAACGGCACCGTGCTGGAGCTGGACGCGGACGGGCTGTTCGTGACCGGGCAGATCGAGACCGGCATGACGCTGGTGGACGGCTACTCGGTGGGCGACGTGCGAGATGAGGTGCTGCGCGACCGCAGGCGGCTGGCGACCGACGGCGTGCTGATCGTGGTGGCCACGATCGCCGCCGGTAGCGCCGAGGTGGTGGTGGATCCGGAGGTGATCGCGCGCGGGTTCGAGACGCCCGACGGCGAGGGCCAGGAGCTGCTCGACCGGGCTCGGGACGCGGTCGACGAGGTGCTCGAGCGCTGTCTCGCAAACCGCATGACGGAGGTCAACCTGCTCCAGCAGGAGCTGCACGACGCGCTGGCACCGCTGGTGCACAGGATGACCGGCAAACGGCCGATGGTGCTGCCGGTGGTCGTCGAAGTCTAAGAGCCCGAAGTCCCGGAAGGAACGCCGTCCGATACGGTGAATACCATCGGCAATGGCCAGGACCACTACGCGACGGACCCATCGCGCTCCTGGTTCACGACCGGCTCGGCGCACGCGCAAGTCCCCCATCCGCTCCCAGACCCCCCAGCGGAGGCGTGCGTCGAGTCGGACTTCGCTTTCACAGCGTCGTGACCTGATCGGCGGTGGGCTGATCGCAGCCGGAATCTTCCTCGGCTGCGTCGAGTTCCTGGGCTGGGACGGCGGCGTGATCGGCCTCAAGATCGACCATCTGCTGCAGCTGCTGGTGGGCAGGAGCACCGCTCTGGTGCCACCGATCCTGGTGATCGCCGGCGCGATGATCTTCGTCGACAGCAAGGCCCGGCACCTGCGGCCGCTGCGCCTGGGCGCGATCATCCTGTTCACCTCGGTGACGCTGGCGCTGGCATCGAACAACACTCTGCGGCCCGAGCACCACGGCGGGCTGGTCGGCGCGTACCTGCACACCGGCCTGGAGGGGCTGATCGGCGGCATCGGCGTCTCGATCCTCGTGGTGCTGGGCATCGGAGCCGCGATCGTCCTGATCACCGGCGCCTCGATCGGCGTGATGATGCGCAGCTCAGGGCGCACGGTCGCGCGCGCGGCCGAGAGCGGCGCCCGCCTCGGCGGCGAGGTGGCGCGGCGCTACCGTGAGCGGCCCGCCTCCCGCCCGGCACTGGCCGCGGTGCCCGACCCCGACAAGCCCAGGCGGGGCCGCAGCGCCCCGCTCGACGGCAGCCAGGAGTACGCCGACCTGTTCGGCGACGCCCCCGACTTCGAGCCCGAGGCTGAGCAGCCCCACCCCGAGCCCTCGATCGAGCCCGAGCCGGAGCGGGAGCCGGCCGCGGTGCAGCCCGACGCGGATGAGGACGCCGTCACGGCTGAGGTCGTGGCGCCGTCGCTGGCGCTGGACGCATCGCCGCGGCCGAAGACCGAGTATCGCCTGCCGGCGGCCAGCATCCTCAAGAAGAGCACCGCCAGCCGCGGCGGCGGCGAGGATCACAAGCAGGTCGCCCGCAAGCTGGTCGAGGCGCTCGCCAACTTCGGCGTCGAGGCGCGCTGCGTGGGCATGGTGGCCGGGCCCCGCGTGACACGGTATGAGCTGCAGCTCGCGCCCGGCATCAAGGTGTCGCGCGTGACCCAGCTGCGGGACGACCTGGCCTACGCCCTCGCAACCACCGAGATCCGCATCCTGGCGCCGATCCCGGGCAAACAGGCCGTCGGCGTCGAGGTCCCGAACACCTCGCACAACACGGTCACCCTCGGGGACATCTTCGGCGAGCCGGCGGCCGGTTCCAGCCCGCTCACTGCCTGGCTCGGGAAGGACATCTCCGGGGCCGGCGTGGCCTGCGACCTCGCCAAGATGCCGCACCTGCTGATCGCCGGCACCACCGGCTCGGGCAAGTCGGGCTGCATCAACGCCGTGCTCTGCTCGATCCTGCTGCGCGCCACCCCCGACGAGGTGCGCATGATCCTGGTCGACCCCAAGCGCGTCGAGCTCAACCACTACGAATCGATCCCGCACCTGCTCACTCCCGTCGTCACCAACATGAAGAACGCGGCGCTGGTGCTGCAGAACATCGTCCGCGAGATGGAGAGCCGCTACGAGTTGATGGGCGCCGTCAAGGCTCGCAACCTGGCCGAGTGGAACCGCAAGCGACAGGAGCTCGGGCAGGACACGGTGCCGCACATCCTGGTCGTGATCGATGAGCTGGCCGACCTGATGATGGTGTCGCCGGCCGACGTCGAGGACGCCATCATCCGCCTGGCGCAGAAGTCGCGGGCGGTCGGCATCCACCTGGTGCTGGCCACGCAGAGCCCGCGCGTGGACGTGATCACCGGCATGATCAAGGCCAACGTGCCGTCACGGATCGCCTTCGCCGTGTCGTCGCAGACCGACTCGCGTGTGATCCTGGACGTGAACGGCGCGGAGGCGCTGCTGGGTGCGGGGGACATGCTCTACAAACCGCTCGGCACGTCGAAGATGCTGCGCGTGCAGGGCGCCTACATCTCCGAGGACGAGACCAGGCGCATCGTCGAGGCCTGCCGCAAGCAGGGCGAGCCCACGTTCGAGGAGGAGCTGCTGGAGCTGCCCGCGGACGTCGAGCCGGAGCAGCTGGACGCCGACGAGGATCCCGTACTGAACGACGCGATCCGGCTGGTGGCGCAGCATCAGACCGCCTCGGTGTCGCTGCTGCAGCGCCGGCTGCGGGTCGGGTACACGCGCGCAGGGCGGCTGATCGACATGCTCGAGCGCCGCGGGATCGTGTCGGGCTACGAAGGCTCCAAGGCCCGCAACGTCCTGATCAGCGAGACCGACCTGGCGCGCATCCTGGGCGAGGAGCAGCCTGCGCCGATCGACGAGCCGGTCGAGGACTTCACCTTCTAGGTTCCTGCCGGTCTAGGGTTCCGGCGTGACCGACGACTGGTACGCGCGGCTCCAGGCCAGCGGGCTGCTGGACACGCTGGCACCGTATGCACCGGTGCTGGTCGGCCCCTACCCGCTGGGCATGGCGCCGCCCGGCTCGCGGATCGAGATCGTCTGTCGCGCCACCGACCTGCCGGCCTTCGCACGCACGTTGGAGCGCACGTACGGCGGCGACGGGTTCGCGCTGTATCCGGGCAGGCTGTCGCTGGAGGACGCGGTCTTCGCCGAGTTCGACCTGGACGGACTCCCGCTCGAGGTGGCCGCCCAGAGCGATCACGAGCACCGCAAGCTCGGAGCGGCCACGATCGGCATCTCGCGGGTGCTGGAGATGGAGGGAGACGTCAGCCGAATCCGGCTGGCGGCGCGCGTTGCCGACGGCGAGGACTGGCTGGAGGCGGCCATGCACCAGACCGGCCTCACCCGCTCGGCGCTGGAGGCGCTGGCCACCGCCAACGCGGCCGTCGCCCGCCGGGTGCTGGGCGTGCGCGCCCCGGGCCCGTCGGTCCGCGAGTACCTGCTCCCCCTGCTGTTGGGCTTCCTGTCGGAGTTCCTGATCATCCTGGCGACGTCATCCGGCCATTCGCAGGACTTCACCGGGCTGATGCTGCTGGTGCAGGCGATCGTGCTGGGCGCCGTGTTCGGCGCGCGCATGGGGCTGATCGCCGCCTTGGCGCCGCTGCTGCTGTTCGGCGCCGTGATCGGATCCAGCTTCCTGGTCGGCAACGAGAGCTGCGGCAGCGACGGCTGCGGCTACCAGTTTGCGAGCTACACCTTCGTCGCGCTGCTGGTCGGAAGCGGGGCCGGAGTCAGTGGGTTGTTGCGGGATCGCTACTTCCCGCGTGCGTAAGTCGTAGACTGCGCCTTCGCCGTCGGCGGCGTACCCAGCCATGTTTGAAATTGGATCAGCACTCCGCGAGGCCCGAGAGCGTCGAGGCCTGTCCTACTCGCAGGTCGAGGAGGGCACCAAGATCCGGGCCCGCTACATCCGCGCCCTCGAGGACGAGGACTTCGGCGTGCTGCCCGGAGCCACGTACAGCAAGGGCTTCCTGCGCGCCTACGCCGACTACCTGGGGCTGGACGGCCACCTGTTCATCGACGAGTTCAACTCGCGCTACCACGACCCCCGAAACGACGACGACCGCCCGATCTATCCGCCGTCGCGCCGCACGCCGTCGCGCCACCGCCGCGAGACCAGCATCGTCCTGATCGCGCTGGCGGCGATCGTTGCGATCGCCTCGCTGGTGTTCCTGGGCGCCGGGTCAGGCGGCAACCCGAACACTCCGCTGCCGACGCCCTCGACGACGCACAACCCCAAGACCACCCAGGGTTCGACTTCGTCATCCGGTGGCTCGTCGCAGGGCGCCACCACGAGCTCGAAGAAGCACAAGCAGGCTGCGGCCAAGACGTACAAGATCACCATCACCGCCGCAAACGGAGACTCCTACGTGTCGGCGCACCTGGGATCGGCCGCCGGCCCCGCGGCGAAGACGATCCACCACACCGATCTCTCCGAGTACCTGCTGCAACAGGGCCAGCAGGCCGTGATCCAGGCCAAGGGCACCGTCGTCGTCTCGCTGGGGGCGCCCGGCAACGTCACCATCAGCGTGGCCGGGCATCCGCAGACGCTGGCGCACGGCATCTCGAGCTTCAAGATCACCAAACAGGGCCTCGCCAAGGCGTGACCCGGCCCACCGCCGCGATCCTGCTGACGGGCAGCGAGCTCCTGCGCGGTGTCATCCCCGACCGGAATGCGGCGTACCTGGCAGAGCGGCTCGAGTCGCTGGGCTTCTCGATGCGGCGCACGCTGATAGTGGGCGACCCGCTGGCCGACGTCGAGCAGGGTTTGCGCGATCTGGCCGGCGCCCACGATCTGATCGTCACCTCCGGCGGGCTCGGCCCCACCCACGACGACCGCACCGTGGAGGCGCTGGCTGCGGTGGGGGGCGTGCCGCTCGAGCTGGACGAGGCGGTGTTGGCCAGGATCACCAGCTGGACGGACGAGGTGGCCCAGCGCATGGGCTTCGACCGGGCCCGCTTCGATGCGGGCAACCGCAAGCAGGCGCGGATCCCGCGCGGAGCCCAGGTGCTGGGCATGGCCGGCACCGCGCCCGGCCTGGTGATGGCGGTGGACGGCTCGGTGGTGGTGGTGCTGCCGGGCGTGCCGTCGGAGCTGCGGCGGCTGTGGCAGCTCGCACCCGAGCACCCGCTGCTGGCGCCGCTGATCGCCCGCGCCCAGCCACGGCAACGTCTGATGCTGCGCACCTACGGCATCGGTGAGTCGCACGTGGCCGACCTGTTCGAGCAGGCCGGCGGCGACCCGGAGGGGGTCGAGACCAGCATCTGCGCCCGCAACTACGAGGTCGAGATCGACATCCGCTCGACCGCCGAGGGCGAGGCCGCCGGCCTGCAACTGTGGCAGCGGCTGCAGGCCGATCTCGAGCCGCACCTGTTCGCGACCGACGACCGGCCGATCGCGGAGATCGTGCTGGAGCTGGCCCGGCCGCGGGGGCTGACGCTGGTCACGGCGGAGTCCTGCACGGGCGGGATGGTGGCGGCCGAGCTGACGGCCATCCCCGGCAGCTCAGACGTGTTCGCGGGCGGCGCGGTCACGTACTCGGACCGGCTCAAGCACGAGCTGCTGGGCGTCCCCGAGGCCACGCTCGAACAGCACGGCGCGGTCAGCGCCGAGACGGCGCTGGCGATGGCGGAGGGCGCGCGCAGACGGCTGGGCGCCGACCTGGCGGTGGCGGTGACCGGCGTGGCGGGCCCCGGCGGCGGCACTGAGGAAAAGCCGGTGGGGCTGGTGTACCTGCACGTGAGCGGCCCCGACGGCGAGGCCGAGCGGCGGATGCAGTGGGGCGGGACGCGGCACGACGTGCGGCTGCGGGCGACCGCGGCCGCGTTGCACCTGCTCCGTGACCAGCTTGCGACCGGTTCGTGACCACATCGGCCTTGAGGTGCGTCCGATAGCAGGGCTAGTATTCCGACACGAACACCCGTTCGCTATCGAGCACGCTACAACGTAGGCAGAACGCCGCAGGAGGGTGGAGGACATGGAACGAGACCAGGCACTGGACGCCGCAGTCAGCCAGATCGAGCGCCAGTTCGGCAAGGGCGCGATCATGAAGATGGGAGAGGCGTCGCACGTCGACATCGACTCGGTCTCGACCGGGGCGCTCTCGCTCGACCTCGGCCTGGGCATCGGCGGGCTCCCACGTGGCCGGGTGGTGGAGGTGTTCGGCCCCGAGTCATCCGGCAAGACCACGCTCTGCTACCACGTGATCGCAGAGGCCCAGCGCAAGGGCGGGCTGGCCGCGTTCATCGACGCCGAGCACTCCATGGACCCGACCTACGCGCGGCGGATCGGCGTGAACGTGGACGAACTGCTGCTGTCGCAGCCCGACAACGGGGAGCAGGCGCTCGAGATCGCGGAGATGCTGATCAGAAGCGGTGCGCTGGACGTGCTCGTGATCGACTCGGTGGCGGCACTGGTGCCGCGGGCCGAGATCGAGGGCGAGATGGGCGACTCCCACGTCGGCCTACAGGCGCGGTTGATGAGCCAGGCGCTGCGCAAGATCGCCGGCACCCTCAACCGCACCGGCACGATCTGCATCTTCACCAACCAGCTGCGTGAGAAGATCGGCGTCATGTTCGGCTCGCCGGAGACCACGCCGGGCGGCCGCGCGCTCAAGTTCTACTCGTCGGTGCGCCTGGACATCCGCCGCATCGAGACGCTGAAGGAGGGAACCGAGGCGGTCGGCAACCGCGTGCGGGTCAAGATCGTCAAAAACAAGGTGGCTCCTCCGTTCAAGCAGGCCGAGTTCGACATCGCCTACGGCGAGGGCATCTCCTGGGAGGGAACGGTGCTGGACGTCGCCCTGGAGTACAAGATCGTGACCAAGTCTGGCTCGTACTTCTCGTTCGGCGACGAGCGGCTCGGACAGGGGCGCACCAACGTCAAGGCGTTCCTGGTGGAACATCCGGACATCACCGCCAAGATCCTCGACCTGATCCAGGAGCAGGTGCCCGACGTGGTGGTGCCACGCAGGGCGGGCGCCGGCGATGCACCGACCGCGATCCCGGCGCGCGGCGCGGCCGACGCGTCCGAGGACGACGAGCAGCCCATGAACGGCAAGGCACAGATGGCCGGTGCCGAAGGCTGACACTGGACCAGGCTGCCGTGGACACCGTACGCTCGATCTCCGCGACCCGGTCACCCGGGTCGCTGGTGTCCGTGACGCTGGCATCCGGCGAGCGCTACCAGGTCTCCTCGGCAAGAGTGGCCGAACTGGGACTGGCAGCCGGCGACGAACTCGACGTGTCCAAGCTCGAAGCGCTACGGCAGGCGCACACGCTCGATCGGGCCGAGCAGCGGCTGCTGCGGCTACTGGGGACCCGAGCCCGCTCCCGGCATGAGCTGGCCGACCGCCTGGACGCCTGGGGCGTCGAGCCGGAGCGCGGGGAACTGCTGCTTGACCGGTTGACGCGGGCCGGGCTGCTCGACGACGAGCAGTTTGCCCGGGAGCTGTCCGAAGGCCTGCAGAAGCGCGGTCACGGCAGTCTGCGAGCACGGCACGACATGGACCGGCTGGGCGTTTCCGAGTCGGCCCGGTCACGGGCCCTGGCCGGCCACGAGCAGGCCGACCAGCAGATCGCCCATGATCTGGTGGTCGCCGAGTTCGGGCAGCCGCCATACGACCACGCCACGGTCCGGCGCGCGGCCGCGCTGCTCGCCCGCCGTGGATTCGACGAGGTCGCCATCACGCGGGTGCTCGACCTCGATCCCGAGTAGCGCGCGAAGGTCGATCAGGCGACAGGCGCGTCGGCGAACACGGCCGTCACCGAGGCGCTCACCTGGCTGCGTCCGGGTCGGGTGAGAACGGCCAGGCTGCGGGTCGGAACCAGCGCATCTGCGGAGGCGCCATACACCGCGTAGCGGTCGTTCTGACCCTCCTGGATCGACACCACCCCTGTGATGCGCAACCCGGCGGCCGTGGCCATCGCCGCCGCCTGCGAGCGCGCCTGCTTGACCGCTGCGGCCAGCGCCGCGCGGTAGCCCTGCTGCTCGCTGGCGAGGCTGAACACCGGCCCCTCGCTGCTGTGCGCGCCTGCGCTGACCCCGGCCGCGTCCAGCTTGCCGGCGCGCGAGATGTCGCGCACGGTGACCGTCAGCGACTGGTCGGCCACGTAGCCGGCCACGTGCCTGCCGGCACGCGACGCGTACTGGTCATGGGTCTGCATGTCCCTGCCGGCCACGCCGCCGGCGGTCATGGCCGCGATCACGGCCCGCATCGCCCGGCTGGCCCGGTTCTGGGCGACCGCAAGCGTCGGCCCGCGGCCGCGCGTGGTGAACGAGATCACGGCCCGATCCGGCTTGAGGTTGACCGTGGCCGCCCCGGTCACGTGCAGCACATCCCCGGACGGCGCCGACGCCGCCCGCGCCGAGGCGGTGTCCGCCCCGTCCCTGATCGTGGTGTATGCGGCGATCGCAAGTACGCACACCGCCGCCGTCAGCGTCGCCTGTCGCAGGTGCTCCCTCATGGCCGTCTCCTTGGCTCGTCAACTGGTCGGTTGTTCGACCGGGCGGTGCCGGCGACGGTTCCGCCGCCGTAACAGGCGTTGCCAGGAGCTTCTCCAGTCGATTACGATACCGGCGGAGCAGGTCTCCGCCTTCACACCATTTCGCCTGCAAACGCAGGAGTTCTTCATGCGATTCGACCAGTTGGCCATCACGCGGGGTACGTCCGGTGGGCGTCCGCGTGGTGCCGCACGGATCTGCTGAGGCCGAAAGAAGGCGCCCCGCTCCTGGTGACATCTTCCACGCCCGCGTGCGGGCGAACAGACCGAAGGAGTGACAATGGAGCTGGTGCTGATCGGCCTGGCCGCGCTGATCGTGGGCGTGGGGGCAGGGTTCGCCGTGCGCGCACGCATCGGTGCCGGGCGCATGGCGGAGGCCGAACGCCAGGCCACGCGCATCCTGGCGGAGGCGGAAGGCCGCGCCGAGGCACAGCTGAAGGAGGCGCGTGTCACCGCCCGCGAGGAGCTGCTCTCGCAGCGCGCCGAGCAGGAGCGAGAGCTGGGCGACCGGCGCGCCGAGATCGCCAAGATCGAGGAACGCGTCAACGCCCGGGAGGAGATCGTCAGCGCCCGAAGCGAAGAGGTTGCGCGCCGTGAGCAGTCGATCGCCGACCGCGAGACGCACGCCAAGCAGATGCAGGAGGAGCTGAAGGCCGCCAAGGACATGGAGCTGGCCGAGCTGGAGCGCATCTCCGGCATGACCGCCACGCAGGCCAGGGACACGCTGCTGGCCCAGGTCGAGGAGCGCTGCCGCCACGACATGGCCAAGATCGTGCGGCAGGTGGACGAGGAGACCAAGCTCGAGTCCGATCGCCGCGCCCGCAACATCCTGTCGGTCGCGATCCAGCGCACCGCGTCCGGCCATACCGCCGAGACCACCGTATCGGTGGTGCAGCTGCCATCGGACGACCTCAAGGGCCGCATCATCGGCCGTGAGGGCCGCAACATCCGCGCGCTCGAGAACTTGACCGGCGTCGACGTGATCATCGACGACACGCCGCAGGCGGTGGTGCTGTCGGCCTTCGACGGGGTGCGCCGCGCCACCGCTCGCATGACCCTCGAGAAGCTGATCGCGGACGGCCGCATCCACCCGTCCCGGATCGAGGAGATGTACTACCAGTCCAAGGCCGAGATCGAGCAGAAGATCGTCGAGGCCGGCGAGCAGGCCTGCTTCGAGGCGAACGTGCACGGCCTGCACCCGGAGCTGGTCAAGATCCTGGGCCGCCTGCACTACCGCACCAGCTACGGGCAGAACGTGCTCAAACACTCGATCGAGTGTGCGCACCTGGCCGCGATCATGGCCGCCGAGCTGGGCGCCAGCGAGAAGACGGCTCGCCGTGCTGCGCTGTTGCACGACCTGGGCAAGGCTGTGACGCACGAGGTGGAGGGATCGCACGCCGTGATCTCGGCCGAGATGGTGCGCAAGTACCGCGAGTCGCCCAGCGTCGCCCACGCCATCGAGGCCCACCATTACGACGTCGAGCCGCAGACCGTCGAGGCGGTGCTGGTGATCGCGGCCGACGCCGTCTCCGCGTCACGGCCCGGAGGCCGCGGCGAGAGCCTGGAGCACTACATCAAGCGGCTCGAGGCGCTGGAGGAGATCGCGAGCGCAAAGCGCGGCGTCGACCGGGTGTACGCCATGCAGGCCGGCCGCGAGGTGCGGGTAATGGTCAAGCCGGAGGAGGTCGACGACGACACCGCCGCACTGCTCAGCCACGAGATCGCCCGCGAGATCGAGGGCCGGCTCGAGTACCCCGGCCAGATAAAGGTGACCGTGATCCGTGAGTCTCGGGCTGTGGACGTGGCGCATTGACCCGTCCGCTATGCTGCGAGTCTTACAAAGTCCTTACATCAGAGCATTGAAGTTCATACACAAGATTCCGATAGTCAATAACATGAAGGGTCGGGTCACCCTCATGGCATTGCTGCTGACGCTCACCTCCGCGGTGTCCGCGTCAGCCGCGTCCGGAGCCGTCAGGCTCTCCGCGCACAGCTACTGTGGGTCGCGCTGCGGGCAGGTCGCCGCGATCCACGGCGCCGGCACGCTGCAGCAGTGGGGCACGGGCGTCACCTACGGCACGGTCGGCCAGGGCACGATCGCGATCAGCGACCGCAGCAACAACGGCCACCGCGACTTCAGCGTGGGCGGCTGGGAGCACAGGTGGGCGAAGGACGGCTTCGTCTACTACTCCGGCACGGGCATGTCCTACCAGGCGTCGACCACGTGGACGGTCAAGATCACCGCCTCGTGGGGGGCGTCGACCACGACCACCGCGGTCGGCCGCGGATACATCAGGGGCGCCACCAAGAACCGAGCCTGGCTGGAAACTCACTGGACGCTCGGCAGCGGCGCCAGCCCCAGCCAGTGGCCGCACTGGCCGACGGCCGGCAAGTCGTTCACGATCGGTCACTGACTCCGCGTCTCCCCCGACGGCTACGATAAGGGCCGTGGCTGAGAAGATCCTTATCGTCGAGGACGAGCGCAACATCGCATCCTTCGTCTCGATGTACCTGAAGAACGCGCGCTACCAGGTCGAAATCGCCCGCGACGGCGGCGAGGCGCTGATGAAGGCCGAGAACACCAAGCCCGACCTGGTGGTGCTCGACCTGATGCTGCCCGACATCGACGGGCTCGAGGTGTGCCGGCAGATCCGCTCGACCTCGGACGTGCCGATCCTGATGCTGACCGCCCGCGACGACGACATCGACAAGATCGTCGGCCTCGAGGTTGGCGCGGACGACTACCTGACCAAGCCGTTCAACCCTCGTGAGCTGGTCGCCCGCATCAAGTCGATCCTGCGCCGCGCCACCCAGACCCAGAAGAGCGGCCGGCCGCCGGAGGCCGTGATGGAGCACGGCGTCATCAAGATCGACGCCGGGCGGCGCGAGGTCACGGTCAGCGGCGACCAGGTGCAGCTCGCTCCCAAGGAGTTCGACTTGCTGTGGGAGCTGCTCGACCACCGCGGCCTGGTGCTGACCCGCGACCAGCTGCTCGAGCGGGTCTGGGGTTACACGTTTGCGGGGGACACGCGCACCGTGGACGTGCATGTGCGCCAGCTCCGCCGCAAGCTCGGTGACGAGTGCCCGGTTGCCACCGTCTGGGGCGTCGGGTACAAGGTCGCTGACGATGCTCCGGTCACTTAGAACACGGCTGACGCTGCTGTTTGCAGGGACGCTGTTGCTGGCGACGGTGATCGCCGGCGCCGCCTCGATCCGGCTCTA
>DATIOK010000062.1:0-26794 GCA_035473255.1 Gaiellales bacterium | reverse complement strand
TCCTACTTCGGCACCTACCCGGGAGCCGACGGGATTCCGATGAAGCATGGCGTGCCCACGACCTGCTCGTGGAACCCCATCACTCACAGCTGCCAGCGGCCCTACTACGACACCCACATAACCAACAACGGCGGCCCTCATAACGTTGCGAACTCACGGGCCGATATCAACGGCGGGCGCATGAACGGGTTCGTCGGCCAGGCCGTCAATGCGCATAAGGGCAAATGCGGCAAAGACGTGCTCGACCCGTCGTGCACGATCAAGATCAACCACCCCGATGTGATGGGCTACCACGACTACCACCAGATCCCGAACTACTGGAGCTACGCCCGCCACTACGTGCTGCAAGATCACTTCTTTACGTCCGACGACGGCTGGAGCCTGCCGAACCACGAGGCGCTGGTGTCAGGCTGGTCAGCCCTCTGCACGTCGACCACCGACCCGATGAGCTGCCGGCCGTCGGCGCACCAGACCGGCCAGGTGCACTACCAGCCCGGCCAGCCGGCCTATCCGTGGACGGACCTCACCTGGCTGCTGTATCACCACGACGTGAGCTGGGCGTACTACATCTCGGCTGGGACGCAACCGGACTGTAACTTCGGGATCATGGGGTGCCACTTCCGTCCGCAGAACGCCGAGACACCGTCGATCTGGAACCCGCTGCCGCGGTTCACCGACGTCCAGCAGACACACCAGGTGAACCACGTGCAGGACACCTCGCTGTTCTTCAAGGCGGCCCGCACCGGGCGGCTGCCCGCGGTCTCGTGGGTAATGCCCAACTACGGTCACAGCGAACACCCACCGGCCTCGATCACGCGCGGCCAGGCATGGGTGACCAGCGTGATCAACGCGGTCATGCGCAGCAAGGACTGGCAGTCGAGCGCGATCTTCCTGACCTGGGACGACTGGGGCGGGTTCTACGACCACGTCATGCCGCCGGCTGTCGACTCGCTCGGCTACGGACTGCGCGTGCCGGGGCTCGTGATCAGCCCCTACGCCCGTCAGGGCTTAATCGACCACCAGGTGCTGAGCCCGGACGCCTACCTCAAGTTCATCGAGGACGACTTCCTGGGCGGTCAGCGAATCAATCCCAAGACCGACGGCCGCCCCGACCCACGGCCCAGCGTGCGCGAAAACCAGCCGATCCTGGGCGACCTCAGGGCCGACTTCAACTTCCGCCAGCGGCCGCGGCCGCCGATGCTGCTGAAGCTGCACCCGTAGGCCGCGAACCGGAACCACGGGATGGAGCTAACCGGGCTCGAACCGGTGACCTTCGCGCTGCCAGCGCGACGCTCTCCCAACTGAGCTATAGCCCCGAGGCGTCGAAGTATATCGAGGCCGGCGGCGCTCTCGCCCCCGGATCAGACGGCCCGCGGCAGCAGCTCGCTGACCGGATGGACGGCCATCCCTCGCGGCTCGGCCAGCCGCTCGAGCACCATCGCCGTGTCCGCCACCGCCACGCCCGACAGGTGCTGCTCGCGCGCCTCGAAGTCGGCCAGGATCTCGTCCAGAGCAGCCCGGTAGCCGGACGCGTCGCCGTCGGCCAGTGCCTGCAGCGCCCTCCCCGTCCGCGCGTAGGCATCGCCGGCCGCGAGCATCTCCGACGTGTCCGGCGCGACACCGGTGGCGACCGCCGCCAGCGCCCGCGCGTACCCGGCTGCGGCGCCTTCGACTCCGTCTGCGTCGGCCAGCGCCTGCGCTGCCACCTCGGCCACACCGTCGCCGGCCAGGATCGCCATCTTCAGCGCGCCGATCAGCCGTCCCCAGCTGCGCGGCCCGGACTCGGTGTGCGACGTCAGGTACGCATCGCGCGCGGCGCGGTACCGCGCCGCTGCCGGCCGGCCGGCCAGCTGCTCCGCGTACGCGTCCCGCTCCGCCGCCAGCGCCGCGTTCAGGTGCGCGCCCGCGCTCACGGCAGCGGCTGCCTGCCCGCGAACCCGCCCTCCAGGGTGTGCCAGAACTCGATCCGCTCTTCCCCCACGAGCCAGCACAGCAGCGCCGGTTGCCCATCGATCACCGCCGGGAAGTCGAGCAGCCCCTGGGCCGGATCCTTCACCTGCACGCCCAGCGCCAGCACCTCATCCACCAGCTCGCCGACCTCCGCCTGCGCCTGCTCCAGCGACTCCCGCAGGGCACTCGCACGCTCGTGGTCGAGGCCGCCGCCGTTGGAGCCGATCGCGATCACGATCGTCCGCCATTCCCGCTGCAGCGGCTCCACCGCCGCGCACAGCTCCACCATTCGCTCGGCCAGCGGACGCACCACCTCGTCCAGCAGCGCCTGCGCTTCGGCGAGCGTGAAGGTGCGGTCAGGCACCCTGGGCGTACGACTCGCTGGGCACCTCGCCCCAGAGCGACTCGAGCCGGTAGAACGATCGCGCGTCGGGCGTGAACACGTGCACGATCACGTCCAGGTAGTCGAGCAGGATCCAGTCGCCCTGCCGCTCACCGTCGATGTTGCGGGAGAGGATCCGGTCGCGCTTCAGCGCCTCCCGGATCTCGGCCGCGATTCCCTGCGTCTGGCGCGTGTTGCGGCCCGAGCAGATCACGAAGTGGTCTGTGTAGCTGACCACATCGCTCATGTCCAGGATCACGATGTCAGAGGCAAGCTTCTCGTCCGCCAGGGCGGCGATGCGGTGTGCCAGTTCGAGACTCGTGGTCAGGTGATCAGCTCCAAATACCCTCTCAAGCAGCCTAGCACGGAGGTCTGCCGTAGAGCCCGCGGGCCCTGATCAGCCCCAGAACGGCGGGATCTACCGCGTCATCCCCCACCCCCTCGGCCAGGCATTCGCGGACGGTCGTCGACGCCAGGTCGACGGGGGCCATCACGAGCTCGGTCACGTTCGCACCGGGAGCACAGACATACCCCCCGCGCGGGGCCACCGCCAGCGACGCCAGCTGCAGGATCTCATCCGGCTCGCGCCAGCTGCGCAGATCGCACTGGTCTGCGCCCACGATCAGCACAAGCTCGCCCAGCGGCGCCAGCGCACGTAGCGTGTCCACCGTGTAGCTCGGTCCCGCGCGGTCGAGCTCGATCCGGCTGACCTCGACGCCGGGCTCGCCGGCAAACGCCAGCTGCGCCATCCGCAGGCGGTCCTGCGCCGGCGTCGGTGAGGCATCCCGGTGCGGTGGGCGGCCGGTCGGCATCACCAGCAGCCGGTCGAGCGCGAGCTGATCGCGGGCGGCCCGCACCACCGCCAGGTGTCCGAGATGCGGCGGGTCGAACTCGCCACCGAACACGCCGATCCGCATCAGGCGGGTTCCGGCTGGCGCGCGGGCTGAAAGCTGAAGCTGTGGGAACCCAGCAGGATCTCGTCGCCGGGCTTGGCGCCTGCCGCCTGCAGCGCCGACTCGACGCCGAGCCGCTCCAGCTCGGCGGTCAGCTCGGCCACGCCGGCCTGGTCGTCCAGCTCCAGCGACGACGCCAGCCGCTCGATGCCACGGCCGGCCACCCGCAGCGTGCCCGCGTCGCGCAGGATCTTGTACTCGCGCCGGGCCGGCGGAGCCGGCCGGTAGACCAGGAAGTCGGCCAGCTCCGGCTGCTCGGCCGGCACGATCGCGTCGTGCACCGGAAGCTCCGGGACGCGCTCGAACAGCAGCGCGACCAGCCGGTCGATGCCCTCGCCTGTGGCCGACGAGACCGCCAGCTCGGCACCGCAATCCGTGGTCAGCGACTCGCGGCGGGACTGCTCGATCAGGTCGATCTTGGACAGCACGAAGATCTGCGGCCGGTCGGCCAGGCCGCCGCCGTGCAGGGCCAGCTCGCGGTTGATGGTGTCGCGGCGACGGATCACGTCGGCTGGGTCGTCGCACGCCTCCACCAGATGGATCAGCAGGCGGGCGCGCTCGAGGTGGGCGAGGAACTCGTGGCCGAGGCCGACACCCTCGCTGGCGCCCTCGAGCAGGCCGGGTACGTCGGCCACGGTCAGCTGGCCGTCGGGGCCGTCAACGGTTCCGAGCACCGGGTCGATGGTGGTGAACGGGTAGTCGGCCACCTTCGGCTTGGCGTTCGAGATGCGTCGCAACAGCGACGACTTGCCGGCGTTGGGGAAGCCCAGCAGCGCTGCGTCGGCGACCAGCTTCAGTCGCAGCTCCAGCCAGCGCTCCTCGCCCAGCTCACCGACCTCGGCGGTGGTGGGAGCGCGGCGGTTGGCGGTCGCATAGCGGCGGTTGCCGCCCCCGCCGTGGCCGGCGGCGGCCACCTGGACGCGGGCGCCTGGATGGGCGAGGTCGGCCAGCAACGTGCCCTCGTCGCGCAGCCACACCTGGGTGCCGACCGGCACGGTGATCGACAGCGGCCGGCCGCGGCGGCCGTGCTTGCCAGAGCCCTGGCCATGGGTGCCGCGGGAAGCCTTGAAGTGCGATGCGAAGCGGAACTTGGTGAGGTCGCGCAGGTCGGGATCGGCCACCAGTTCGACCGCTCCGCCGTCGCCGCCGTCGCCGCCGTCAGGGCCGCCGCGGGGCACGAACTTCTCGCGGCGGAAGCTGACGCAGCCATCGCCGCCGCGGCCGCCCTGCACGAACACCGTGGCGTGGTCGGAGAACATCGCCTAAGCGTAGGTGACCGCGAAGAGTCTGGCTTAGGCGACGCTGATGAAGCGCTTGCCCTTGCGCTGCGTGAACTCGACCGTGCCGTCCGTGGTCGCAAACAGCGTGTCGTCGCCGCCCAGGCCGGTGCCGGCGCCGGGGTAGAAGCGCGTGCCGCGCTGGCGCACGATGATCGCGCCCGCGGTCACGGTCTCGCCGGCGAATACCTTCACGCCCAGCCGCTTCGCGTTCGAGTCGCGCCCGTTCTTGGAGGAACCGAGTCCCTTCTTATGCGCCACCGTTCTCCTCCTCCTTCTTCGCCGCGGCCGACTGCTTCTTCGCTGCCGCCGGCTCGGCCTTCTTGCGCGGCGCCCGCGGCTTCTTGGCCGCGCCGATCGATGCGATCGTGATCCGCGACAGCTCCGAGCGGTGCCCGCGCGTCTTCTTGAAGCCGCGCTTCGGCTTGAACGTGAACACCTTCAGCTTCTCGCCGCGCAGATGCTCCACCACCTCGGCGGTGACGGTGCCCTGCAGCTTCGCGCGATCGGTGACGACGGCGTCGCCGCCGGTCATCAGCACCTCCGGCGTGAACGTCTTGCCGGCGTCAAGCGCCTGGCGATCGACCAGAAGCTTCTGCCCCTGCTCGACGCGGTACTGCTTGCCACCGACCTTGATCACTGCGTACATGCTGAGCGTCTCCACACGAAAATGCCCGCGAGATGACGGGCGAAATGATCGTAGCAGACGGCCCTCACTCGCCGAGCAGCCGCCCGAACAGGCCCTTCTTGCGAGCGCCGTCCCCGTCGCCGGCCGGCTGCGGTGTTGCCGGCGGCTCCTCTGGCTCCGCCGCCGGCTCCGGCCTGGCAGGAGGCGCGGCCACGGCTGCGGCCCTCGCGGTCACGGGCTCGCTCGGCGGCGCCTCGGGCGCCTCGGTCGCGCCGTCAGCGTCGGCTCCCGGCGCAGCCTCCGCCGCCGCCTTGGGCTTCCGGGCTCGTGGCTTTCGCGCCGGCTTCGGCTTCTCGGCCGCATCCGGCTCACCGACTTCGCCGTTTACGGCGGGCACCTCCGTGGGCGGCTCCAGCAGCGCAGCGTCCGGTGCGTCGGCCGCGGCTGCCCCGGCCGGCTTGCGCGTGCGGCTACGGCCGCCGCGGGTGCCCCGGCGGCGCTTCGGCTTGGCCTCGCCGTCGGCCGCCGGCTCGCCGTCCCCGCTCTCGGCGGCTGCGTCGGCAGCGGCCGCAGCGTCCTGCGTCTCCGGTGCCTCGCCGGTCGCCGGCTCGGCGCCGGCCGCCTTGGTTCGCGTGCGGCCGCCGCGGCTGCGGCGCCGCTTCGGCTTTGCCTCGACGTCGGCCTCCTCACCCTCGGTTGCGGCCTCGACCACCTCGGGCGCCGACGCGGCCTCCTCGTCGGCGGCGTCCTCCTCGGAACCGGCCTTTCGGCGCGTGCCCGAGGTGGCGCTGGTGGTCGCGGTGCGGCGCCGCCGTCCGCGCGTGCGCTCCTCGAGCTCCAGGCGCTCCCCCACCTCGCGGTCGAAGTCGGGCAGCTCGAACTCACCAGGCTCCGGCGGCAGCTCGATTGGCGCCGGCTTGGCGTCGAGCAGCGTTGCGTAGGCGATGGTGCGCGTTGCGCGGTCGATCCGCACCCTGTGCTCCTGGCCCACGTAGCTGATCGCTCCGCCCACGATCACCTGGTAGCCGTTCAGCCGGGCGACGCCGTCGGACAGGTTGAACATGTGCGGCTCGTCGATCCGAAGCTTGGTCTCGTCGCCCTCCTTGACGGGCATGTCTGCTCCGTCGACCTCGAGGCGCGTGCCCTCCTCGACCACGTCCACCTCCTCAAGCGGCATCCGCATCTCGCCCTCGAGCGTGAAGAAGCGGCCGGTCTCACGCTCCAGCTCGAGCAGCTTGACGCCGCCGGGACCGGCCAGCTTGGCCGCCACCTTTGCGTTCAGCCGGATCCGGAACGCCTCCGACGACGAGGCGTGGGCCAGCTTTCGCAGCTTGCGCTCGGCCTCCACCGCCATCGTGTCCTGCGACAGCACGCGGCCCTCGCCGCCGCAGGTGGGGCAGATCGAGGTGAGCGTCTCGCGGACGCCCTCGGTCGTGTTCTGGCGGGTCATCTCGACCAGGCCCAGCGGCGAGATGTCAACCAGGTAGGTCTTCGTGCGGTCCTTCGTCAGCTCCTCGGTCAGCACCGCCAGCAGCTCCTTGCGGTTGCGCTCGCGTTCGAGGTCGATGAAGTCGATCACGATGATGCCGCCGATGTCGCGCAGCCGCAGCTGCCGCAGCACCTCGCGGGCGGCCTCGACGTTGGTGCGAAGCGTCGTCTCCTCGAGGTGGCTCTGCCGGGTCGATGAGCCGGAGTTCACGTCGATCACGGTGAACGCCTCGGCGTAGTCGAACAGCAGGTAACCGCCCGAGGGCAGGTCGACGCGCCGGTTCAGGGTCGAGCGGATCGCGGCCTCGACGCCGTACTGCTCGAACAGCGGCTGGCTGCCGGTGTGCAGCTCGATGCGGTCGGCGAACTCGGGCTGCGTGGTGCGCACCCAGCCCAGGATCCGGCGGTACTGCCGCTCGGAGTCGACCACGACCTTGTCGACGTTTCGGGTCAGCAGGTCGCGGATCACGCGCAGCGAGAGGTCGCCGTCCTGGTGCACCAGGGTCTTGCTGGGTGCGGTCTTCGCGCGCGCCTGCACCTGCGCCCAGATCTTGCGCAGGAAGCGCAGGTCGCGCTCGAGGTCCTCGAGCGTGGCGCCGGCGGCCGCGGTGCGGGCGATCACGCCCACCCCGTCGGTCTCGAGCTGCTTGACCAGCTTTCGCAGCCGCTCGCGCTCGCCGTCGGGAAGTCGCTTGCTGACACCGGAGCCCTCGCCATCCGGCGTCAGCACCAGGAAGCGGCCGGCGATGGAGAGCTCCATCGTCACGCGCGCCCCCTTGGTCTTCATCGGGTTCTTCTCGATCTGCACCAGGATGTCCTGGCCGTTCGAGAGCATGTCCGAGATCTTCTTGCGGCGGCGCGCGGTCGCGCTCAAGCCGGGGACGACCACGTCGCGCACCTGCAGGAACCCGTTCTTGGGGGCGCCGAAGTCGACGAACGCGGCGTCGATGGCGGGCAGGATGTTGTCGATCTTGGCCTTGTAGATGTTGCCGGCGATTGAGCCGGCGCCGCGCCGTTCGATGTAGGTCTCGACGGTGCGTCCCTCCTCGAGCACGGCCACTCGCAGTTCCGAGAGGTCGACCGAGATCAGGATGGTCTTGATGGTATTTGCGATTACTGTCACGTAGGTGCTCCTAGCGGCGCTTCGCGCAGCACGATGTCCGTGCGCACGAGCCGGATGATGGTTGGGGTCGCGCCGATGGTGGCTGCGACCGCGGTTGCGACTTCCTCGGGGCGGGCGGTGCCGGCCTCGGTCAGATCGATGTCCGCCACGAGCCCGTCCGGGCCGTGGCTGATACGGGTGCAGAACGCGCGCACGTCGACGCGCTTGTCCGCCTTCTTGGGTGCGGTGCGGGTCACGACCGCCGCGTCGGCGGCCAGGTAGCGCTCGACCGCCTGATCCCAGTCGAGGTCGTCGGCGACCTCGATCAGATACGACACGCCGCGCACGCGCGACGCGGCCGGCTTGCCGACGGCCGGCTCGGCCGCGATCAGCTCGAACCCGGCCGGCAGCTGCTCCGACAGCCGCTGGGAGAGGTCCGCCGTGGCGGGCTCGCTGGTCAGCTCGACGTCTGCCAGCTCCGCCTCACTCTGCACCCCCACTGCCCGGGGCAGCGCCAGCGCGATTACCGGCCGGGGCCGCATGGCTCGCGAGAGGGCAACCTGAAAGCCGGCGCGGCGGAGCGCCGACAGGAGTGTGTCAACCGTTTCGAGGTGCGACAGAAAACGCGCTCTGTCGCGGACCGCGAAGGTGATGCGATATGTCAAAAAACCAGCTCACTTGAGAAAAAACTTTCGTTTGGAGCGTGCGCCTGGGACTCGACTGGACCCTGGCTGCGGAACGCTCTGTCCCTAGGAGTGTAGCCGCTCCTCTCCCGTACATCGGCGGGCGCGGCCCCGAGCTTCAGTGCACGAGCAGGTTTCGCACCGGGCCGAAGCAGGCTCCGCAGTCGACGCAGCCGTCCCAGCGGCAGTCGCCGGTGGCCACCTCGGCCTTGCTCTGCCACCACTCGTCGAGCAGGAACTCCTTGGTGATGCCGCTGCGCACGTGGTCCCAGGGCAACTCGTCCCACTCGCCGAACTCGTGGGTGGCCTGCTCGTCCATGGTCGTGTCGATTCGGGCGAACGCGTCGTGCCAGGCTTGCTCCTGGAACATCTCCGTCCAGGCGTCGAAGCGGGCGCCACCGCGCCAGGCCAGCTCGATCACCTCGGCGGTGCGTTCGTCGCCGCGCGACAGGGCGCCCTCCAGCATCGAGGTGCGGAGATCGTGCAGCGACAGCCGGATCTGGCGAGTCGGCATCGCGCGGCGCATGTAGGCCTGCTTGGCCGCCAGCTGGTCGCGCCGCGCCATGCCCTCCCACTGGAACGGGGTATGCGGCTTGGGCACGAAGTTGGAGGCGCTCATGTGCACCGAGAAGCGGCCGCCCACGGCGCGGCCGATCTCGCGGGCGCGGATGCCGAGGTCGACGATGCCCTGCACCTCGTCGTGGGTCTCGCGGGGAAGGCCGATCATGAAGTACATCTTCAGGCTCGAGTAGCCCGCCCGGAAGGCGGCCTCGATCGCGCTCTCGATCATCTCGTCGGTGATGGTCTTGCAGATGATGTCGCGCATGCGCTGGGTGGCGGCCTCGGGCGCGAGCGTGATCGACGATTGGCGGGCGTTGGCGGCGGCGGTGAGGGCGACCGGGCCGGTGTCGACGCGGTTGGAGGGCAGCGACAGGTGCAGGTCCGGAGCGCGCTCCTTGATGCCCTCGATGGCGGCCACGACGTCCGTGTAATCGCTGGTGGCGAGGCTGGTCAGCGACAGCTCGTCGTAGCCGGTGCAGCCGAGCTGGGCGAGGCCGGCCTCGATCACCTGGTCGGCGGGGCGCTCGCGGACGGGGCGGTACCAGGTGCCGGCATGGCAGAAGCGACAGCCGCGCGTGCAGCCGCGCATCACCTCGACGGAGGCGCGCGAGAAGATGGCCGACGAGTAGGGCACGACCGGCGCGGTCGGCTGCGTCTCGATGCCGAACTCGGTGTAGATGGCGCGCTCGACGGGCCGGCGGCCGAGGGACGGGACGTAGATAGACGGGATCTGCTCCAGCAGCCGCATGCGGCCGGCCCGGTCGGGGGCGCGGTCGATGGCGTCCAGCACGGCCTCGAATGCCTCCTCGGACTCGCCCATGAAGAAGGCGTCGAAGAAGGGCGCCATCGGTGCCGGGTTGGAGGCGCTGGGGCCTCCGGCGATCACGATCGGGTCGGAGGGGCCACGCTCGGCGGCGCGGATCGGGATGCCGGCCAGGTCGAGCACCTCGAGCACGTTCGAGTAGGTCAGCTCCGCCTGCAGCGTGATGCCGAGCATGTCGACCTCGCTCACAGGCCGCCACGTCTCGAGCGTGAACAGCGGGATGCCCTCGGCCCGCATCGCGTCGGCCATGTCCGGCCATGGGCAGTAGACGCGCTCGGCTGCGAACGCCTCGCGAGCGTTGACCTGGGCGTAGAGGATCTGCAGGGCCTGGTTGGAGATGCCGATCTCGTAGGCATCGGGATAGCAGAGCGCAACCAGGCGTGTGGCCTTTGGCTTTCGCACCTGGTTGGCCTCGCCGCCGATGTACCGGGACGGCTTCTGCACCGTCTCCAGCACCGCCTCGATCTTCTGGTCAAGCAGAGGCGCCATGGGGCCATGCTACCGCTTGCGGGTGGAACGGAGGTGCCGGGCACCGTCGACATCTTCGTGACCGTCCCGCAACATGCGGCTGATAGAGAGGTGCCGGGCACCGTTCCATCACCCGTGAGCGGGCCGTGACCCCGGCGTGACAATTCCAAGCATCACGGATCCGTCACGCCGCGGTCACGCGTGGAACGACGGTGCCCGGCACCTGCGTTTCACCCGGCGGCTCCCGCTGCGCCGGACGGGCGGCCACCTCGCGTCACGGGACGGTCACGCCGGCGTCACGCCTGTTACGACGGTGCCCGGCACCTCTCTATCAGTCTCGACCCGTGGTAGAGGGTTCCGAAGGTGTCGACGACGGGGCGCGGTCACGCCCGCGACCACTAGCGCCGCTTCCTGATCATCTCCAGCACCTCGGCCCGCACGCCTTCGGCAAGCGCGCGCAGGTGGGAGACGTCGGCCACCGCGCCGTGCGCGAAGTACTCATCCGCCGCCCGCCCGAGCGCCTTCGTGGCCGAGTAGGCGATCGCGCTCTTCACGGCCCAGCCCGCCACCGGCACCAGGTCCAGCAGCTCGCGCGCGACCGCCCGGAACCCGAACCCGGCTCCCAGCACCGACAGCAACTCCACCGCCCGGTCGGTCGACACCTTCTCGCCGTAGCAGGCACCGATCCCGAGCACCATCCGCATCTGCAGCGCCGTCAGGATCGGCATGTCCGCGCCCGGCACGAAGATGATCAGCGCCGTCTTGGCGTTCGTCCGCGCCGCCTTCTCGATCAGCCGGTCGACCACGTGCGGCCGCAGCGCCGGCAGCTGCGACGCCAGGTACGGCCCGTTCGGCCCCGCCTTCTCGGCCAGCCGCTCCATCGCCCTCGCCGCCGGAAACCGCCCACGCCGGTAGGGCATCAGGTCGCTCGGCATCACTCCGCGCACCCGCCCAGCCTCCGTCACCGCCGCGCTGGGCAGGTCGAGCGCCTCCAGCATCGCCAGCTTGGGCGCGGTCGCCCGGCCGATCACCTCGAGGTCGGACCGCGTCTGCGCATCCAGCCCGGATACCACCTCGCCGCCGTAGACCACCACCGCTGCCTCCGACAGCCGCGTCGCATCGTCGCGAACCAGCCGCCGTACCGCGAACAGTTGCGCCGCCGGCGACGACCCGCCGCCCAGCGCCAGCATCAACTCGTCCAGCGGCTCCTTGCGCCCGCACAGCAGCAACGGCGCCGTACCAGTCCCCTGGCGGACGTCCTTGACGGCGCCCAAAATCCGCCTCGCTTGACCGGTCGCGGCTCCCGCGGCGCTAGCCATACGCGGGCCCTCGCCCGCCCAGCCGCGGTTCGGACCGCCGGTACGCGTCCACGTGGATCGCCTGCAGCACGCCGATCGCAAACAGGTTGGTGATCGTGTGCGTGCCGCCGAAGCTCATGAACGGCAGGGGGATGCCGGTGATCGGCGCCACGCCGATGGTCATCCCGATGTTGATGAATATCTGGAACACGAGCATGCTGACGATACCCGCCGCCACCAGGCTGCCGAACGTCGACCTCGAGATCGTGATCACCTTCAGCCCCCGCCAGATCAGCAGCGCGTAGAGGCCGAGCAGCCAGATCGCGCCCACGAAGCCGCGCTCCTCGCCCACCACCGAGAAGATGAAGTCGGTCGCATGCTCGGGCAGGTAGTTGAGGCGCGTCTGCGTCGCGCCGGCGTACCCCGTGCCCCCCACTCCGCCGTGACCGACCGCGATCATCGACTGCGTGATGTGGTACCCGTCGCCCTGAATGTTCGACGAGCTCGGGTGCAGGAACGCGGTCAGGCGATCCATCTGGTACTGCTTGATGACCGGGACGCCGAGCCCCGGCATGATCGAGAACACCATCGCCAGCGTCACCACGAACGCCAGCCCCAGCCACGCGAAGTGCCGCCACGGCGCGCCCAGCACGAACAGCATGCCCAGCGTCACCGCCGCGTACACGAGCGCCGTGCCGAAGTCCGGCTCCGCGAACACGAGCAGCGCCGGCAGCGCCATGTAGGCCAGCGCGCCCAGCGTCAGCCGCGCCGGGCTCCACTCGTTGCGCCTGTTCCCCAGCCACGCCGCCAGCCCCACGATCAGCAGCAGCTTGCCCAGCTCCGACGGCTGGAACTGGAACACGCCCAGGTTGATCCAGCGCTGGCCGCCCTGCACGCTGGTGCCGATCACCAGCACCACCATCGTCGTGAGCACCACGAACAGGTACAGCAGCGGGTTGATCCGGCGCAGGAACCGCGGCGGCACCAGCGAGATCAGCAGCATGCCCACAACCCCGACCACCGCGTAGGCCAGCTGGCGGTTGTAGTAGTAGGTGGGGTCGCCGGGGATGTCGTTACGGGTCGCGTTGCGCAGGATCCAGAGGCCGTAGGTCGTGATCGCAAGCGCCGTTGCCAGCATCATGTAGTCGAGGTGTCGCAGGTAGGTGCGCATCAGCGGGAGGTGTCCGTTCCCACGGTGTTCGTGATCTTCTGGTGGAAGAAGCCCTGGTAGACCTGGCGCGCCGCCGGCGCCGCCGACACGCCGCCGTGCCCGCCGTCGTTGATCAGCGCCACCACCACCAGCTTGGGATTATTGGCGGGCGCGAACGAGGCGAACCACGCGTTCGGCGCCGGATCCGGCGGGTGCTCCGCCGTACCGGTCTTGCCGGCCACCGCCGGGGTGTAGCTGCCGAACACCGAGCTCGACGTGCCCAGCGAGCTGTGGCTGGCCTCATACAGGCCCTGGCGGATCTCGGAGAGCAGCGTCGGTGACAGGTGCAGGTCGCGCTGCGGGGCCGGGTCGAACCGCTTGACCACGTTGCCCTGGCTGTCCAGCAGCGCCTTGCCGATGTGCGGCGTGACCAGCTTGCCGCCGTTGGCGATGGCGCTGTAGGCGACGGCCAGCTGCATCGGCGAGACGGTCAGGTCGCCCTGGCCGATCGCCATCTGGATGTCGTAGCCCGGCTGCCAGACCTGATCGATCGGCTTCGAGTAATTCTGCAGCCGCCAGGCCGGATCCGGCACCAGCCCGGAGAAGTAGGGCGAGACGGGCAGGTCCATCGGCGGCGTCTTTCCGAACCCGTACTCGCGGATCGTCTTTTGGAAGGCGATGCCCTGGTTCGGCAGGTCATACATCTTGCTGCCCAGCTGGAAGAAGAACGTGTTGCACGACTGCTCGAGCGCCGTCCTCAGGTCCATGGTGCCCAGGCTGACCGTGGTCCAGTTGGGAAACGGCGTGTGCGAGAAGTCGCCCGGCCGGTAGAAGACGCCGGGGCAGTCGAGCGTCGAGCCGGGCCCCAGCACGCCCGCGTTCCAGGCCGCCGTGGCCGTGATCGGCTTGAACGTGGAGCCCGGCGCCTTCGGCTCGAGCGTCTTGTCGATCAGCGGCTGGTTGAACTTGTCTTTGTAGAGCTTGCCGGCGTTCTTGGCCGGCGGCAGGAACACCGACGGGTTGTAGCTGGGGTACGACGCCATCGCGTAGATCTGGCCGTTCTGCGGGTTCATGGCCACGATCGCCCCGGTGTGCGCCGTCACCTCGCCGTCGTTGTGGGCAACCTGGATGCCGTAGGCGACCGCCTTCTGGGCGATCTTCTGCAGCCGCGAGTTGATCGTCAGCTGCAGCGTGTCGCCGGGCTGGGCGGCGCGCTGCACGTAGGTCGGGCCGACCGCGCGGCCGGTCGCGTCGTAGTTCTGCTCGAGCAGGCCGTCGGTGCCGCGCAGCTCCCGGTCGTAGCTGTACTCGGCGCCGGCCTGGCCGACCATGGCGCCGCCGGTGAGGCCCGCGAAGTTCGAGTCCTTCAGCTCCGACTGCGAGATCTGGCTGACGTAGCCGAGCACGTTTGGCGCGAGATCACCGTACGGGTACTGCCGCTGCGTCGTCTGCAAAAACTGCACGCCGGGGAACTGCGAGCGGCGCTCGAGCACGTACGCCACCTCCGGCTCCGAGGCCGGCTTCAGCGGGATCGGCGGGCCGGCGTTGACCACGTAGCAGGGCGCGCCCGGTTTGGGAGTGCAGCCGCCGGAGCCGTCGGCGTTCACGTACAACGTCCTCTCATACGCGCGCCACACCTCGTGCGTCTTGAGCCCCAGCACCTTGCCCAGCCGCGCCAGCACCAGGCAGCGGGTCTGGCCCTTCAGCGCCGCGCAGCGCGGCACCGCCCCCGGCGGCGTGGCCGCGACCACGGCGTTGCACTTCGCGCGCTGATCGGCCGGGAACGTGGTGCAGTCGACCCGCGTGGCCAGCCCGGCCGGGTTCACCTCGGCCAGCACGTGGCTCGTGTTCTTGACCAGCACCTTGCCCGTGCTGTCCACGATCTCACCGCGCGGCGCCGGCAGCGGCAGCTGCCGCACGTCGTTCTGGTTCGCCTGCGCCACGTAGTGATCCGAGTGCAGCACCTGCAGCGCCCACAGCCGGAACACCAGCACCCCGAACAGCACCACCGCGATCACGCCCAGCGTCGCCGCGCGAATCATCATCTGGTTCTTGTCGGGCGGCGGCTCCGGCCGGTTAGGCGGCGATTGGATAACCATCGGCTCTCGTTCGGTAGGGGAAGAGGCGGCGCAGCAGCGGTAGCAGGACCAGCGCCAGCACCGCCGTCTCGACGATCGTGGGAATGATCACGTTGAACAGCTCAAAGCTGACCGGGTATCCGTCGCCGAGCAGCACGTGGGCGGCGGCCAGACCGACCTGGACGATGGCCGTCGCCACCGCCACGTACAGCAGCTGGACTGCCGGGCGCGGCATCGGCGAGAGCGGCGACACGACCACGCTGTCGGACGGCTCCACCCGGTAGGCCACCCACAGCCCGGCGACCATGTACAGCAACGACGTCAGGCCCAGCCGGCCGACCAGCATCGCGTCCAGCAGCACGCCCGCGGCAAAGCCGGTCAGCGCGGCCGCCTCGGCACCGCGGGTGAGCGCGATCGTGACCACCAGGATCACCAGCAGGTCGGGCGTGACGCTGCCGGGAATCAGCTGCGGCATCGCCGAGAGCTGCAGCACTGCCAGCACGAACACGGCCACGATCGCCTTCAGCGTGTCAAGGATCAGGGCGTCTTCACCACCTTCAGCACCAGCACCCGGTCGAGGCTGCCGAAGTCGACGAAGGGTGTCACCTCGATGCCCTTGAAGACGTTGTTCAGGTCGGACTGGCTGACGCTCGTCACCAGCCCGATCGGGATGCCGGCCGGAAGCAGCGCCTGCAGGCCCTGGCGGTTGGGCTGAAGACCGGCGGTCACCACCACCTGGTTCGGCTTCACCTGCTCGGCCTGCGGCACCATCTGCAGGTCGAGCACGCCCGGGTTGCCCGGGTTCGGCACCGCCACGCCGCGCACGGTGCCGCCCTGGACGCGTGCCGACACGGCCGTGTCCGGGTCGAGGATCAGCTCCACGCTGCTGGCGTTGGAAGTCACCGTGGTCACGCGCCCGACCAGCCCCGCGAACAGGTTGCTGCTACCGGCCGGCGCCACCACGGGGTCGCCCACCGCGACCCCGCCGCTGCTGCCGACGTTGATGGTGACCGTTTGGCTGTAGGCATTCGGCACCTGCCGCGTGACGGTGGCGCCCACGAACGGGTACCGCTGCGCGATCTGCGAGTTGTGGGTGAAGTGCAGCAGCAGGTTGTCCTGGGCCAGCTCCGACTCGACCTGCTGCAGCGTCTGGTTGGCCGCGTTCGCGATCTCCAGTTCGTTCTTCAGCTTGGCGTTCTCGTTACGCGCGTCGACCAGGCCGCTCGTCCAGTTCCACGCGTCCACGAACGGCTTGGTGACGCGCGTGGTGGCCGATGAGAAGGGTGCGGTGATCGACAGCGCGCCGCGCTGGATGGCTCCGATCGCGCCCTCCGAGCCCTGTCGGAACGAGAGCGTGAGAAGCGTGAGCGAGGCCGCTAGGAGCAGGCCGATCACGGCCCGCCGCCGGAGATGTCGGTTCTTGCCGATCAGCATTTCAGAAGGCGGTCGGGTGAACGAACAGTCTACGCGAGGCGTGTTAAGTAGGCGTTAGCAGGGGCTTCGCCCTGTCGCCTACGACCGGTTCCGCGGGTAGGCTCGTCCTGACCCTCGAGCGGGAGGCACAACGTGCAAAAGCGTTACCTCGCGATCGCCGCCGTCGTACTCGGCATCGTGTTCATCGCCATCGGCATCGTCTACTTCGTGGAGCCCGCGAAGTCGCTGCCGTCCTTCTTCCCCGGCCACCAGTCCGGCTCCGACCACCATCACACCAAGCACGGCATCGCCGCGGTGCTGGTAGGGATCGGCTGCTTCGTGTTCGCCTGGTTCCAGTCCGGTCCGCGCAGCGCCGACGCTACTTGACCAAGAGGTAGATCGACGAGGCCAGCCCGGCCACGAAGCAGTAGATCGCAAACGGCGTCAGCCGGTTGGTCTCGAAGTACTTGACCAGGAAGCGCACCGAGAACCAGGCGGTCAGCGCCGAGCACAGCGACGCCGCGAGCGCCTGCCCGCGCACGCCGTCGCCGGTCGCGCCGAACAGGTCAGGCAGCTTCAGCAGCGCCGCGGCGCCGATGATCGGCGTCGCCAGCAGGAACGAGAAGCGCGCCGCGTCCTCGTTGGAAAGGCCGGTCAGCAGGCCGCCGGCCATCGAGGCGCCGCTGCGCGAGAACCCGGGGATCAGCGCGATCGCCTGGGCGGCGCCGATGCCGACCGCGTCGCGATAGCTGGTTTCGTCCGAGATGCGCTCGTCGGACACGAGCGGGTCGGACGTCTCCACCACCGGTGCCCGCCGCCGCAGCCGCTCCGCGCCGTACAGCATCACACCGTTCAGCATCAGGAAGAACGCCGCCGACTGCGCCGATGCGAACACCGTGCGCAGCGAGTCCTGGAACAGCAGGCCCAGCAGGCCGGCCGGCACGGTGCCCACCACCAGCAGCCAGCCCAGCTTGCCGTCGTGGTTGTCGGGCGCGATCTGGCGGTCGGCCAGCGAGCGCCACATGCCGGCGAAGATCCGCATCCAGTCGCGGAAGAAGAAGATGAACAGCACGATCGCCGTCGCCAGGTGGGTGGCGATCAGAAAGGTGATGAAGTAGGGGTCGTTCTGGTGGATGTTCCAGCCCAGCAGCTGCGGCAGGATCACGCTGTGGCCGAGGCTCGAGATTGGGAACAGCTCCGAGAATCCCTGCAGCAGGCCCAGCAGGATGGCCTGGAAGTAGGTGATGGGCTCGGTCGTCAGCAACAGCACCGGGCCAGGTTACCGGCGGGTGCGGCCGTCAGCGCCGATGACAGGGCTCAGTACGTGTAGCTGCGCCGGCCGTTGCGGCGGCGGTTGGCGTACGACTGGTTGGCGCGGTGGATCGCGTCGAACTCCTCGAGCGAGCGACCCGAACCGACCGCAACGCAAGTCAGCGGCGACTCGGCCAGGTGCACCGGCATCTGCGTCTCGGCCCGGATCCGCTCGTTCAGCCGCTGCAGCAGGGCGCCGCCGCCGGCCAGCACGATGCCGCGATCCATGATGTCGGAGGCCAGCTCCGGCGGCGTCTTGTCGAGCGTCTGCTTGACCGCGTCGATGATCTGCGAGAGCGGCACCTCCAGCGCCGTGCGCACCTCGGCGCTCGACAGCACCACCGTCTTGGGCAGTCCGCTGACCAGGTCGCGCCCACGGATCTCGGCCTCGACCTCCTCGGGCAGCTCGTGCGCCGAGCCGATCTCGAGCTTCACCTCTTCGGCCGTCTGCGATCCGATCATCAGCTTGTACTCGCGCTTGACGTGCTCGATGATGGCCTCGTCCAGCTCGTCGCCGCCGACCCGGATCGACTGCGAGACGACGATCCCGCCCAGCGAGATCACGGCCACCTCGGTGGTGCCGCCACCGATGTCGACGATCATGTTGCCGGTCGGCTCCGACACGGGCAGCCCGGCGCCGATCGCGGCCGCCATCGGCTCCTCGATCAGGTAGGCCTGGCGGGCGCCGGCCGAGTACGTGGCCTCCTCGACGGCGCGCTTCTCAACCCCGGTCACGCCGGACGGCACGCACACGACCACCCGCGGATGCGCCCAGCGGTTCTGGTGCACCTTCTGGATGAAGTGGCGGAGCATCTGCTCGGTCACGTCGAAGTCGGCGATCACGCCGTCCTTGAGCGGGCGGATGGCCTGGATGTCACCGGGCGTCCGGCCCAGCATGCGCTTGGCCTCGATGCCGACGGCGTGCACGTCGCCGGTGCGCTGGTCGATTGCAACCACCGACGGCTCGGACAGCACGATGCCGCGGCCCCGGACGTATACCAGCGTGTTGGCGGTGCCCAGATCCACAGCCATATCACGGCCGCCGAACCCGGTCAGTGAGTTGAAGATTCCGATCGAACGTCCTTTGGAAAGCCGCTGCAATTGCAGCGAAATCGGGGCAGCGCAGTCTAGCAGTCGGCCGGTGCGGCGGCTTCGGCAAACGCGTCGACCAGCACCGCCACGGGCAGCCCCACAACGTTCGTGTAGTCGCCGGCGATGGCGGTCACCAGCGCCGCGCCGCGGCCCTGCACGGCGTACCCGCCGGCCCTGCCGCGCCACTCACCCTCCCCCAGGTACCACTCGATCTCGCGCTCGGTCAGGTCGCGGAAGGTGACGTCGGTGGCCGCCAGGCGGACGTGCTCCGCCTCGGCGCAGCGCAGGCACAAACCCGAGTAGACGGTGTGGGTGCGGCCGGCCAGACGGCGCAGCATCGCCCCGGCCTCAGCCTCGTCGGCCGGCTTGGCGAGACTGTCACCGTCCAGGGCAACGGTTGTGTCGACGCCCAGCACCCAGGCGCCTTCGACCGAGCGGGCCTTGCCCACGGCGTGGGTGACGACCAGCTCCGACGGCCGCTCACCGGGCGGGTCGATCTCGACGTAGCCGGGCTCGACAACGGTGAAGGGGATCCCGAGCTGGGTGAGGATGGCGCGGCGTTGCGGCGAGCGGCTGGCGAGAACGAGCGGCTGTGGAAGGTGGATCACTCGGTGCGCCGGAGGCCAGACGCCTCAGACAAGCTCGTCGTCCGCGAAGTAGATCGCGATCTCCCGATCAGCCGACGCCGTTGAGTCCGACCCGTGCACCGCGTTCTCGCCGATCTCGAGCGCGTAGTCGCCGCGGATCGTGCCCGGCGCGGAGTCCAGCGGGTTGGTGGTGCCCATCATCGTGCGCACCGTCGCCACCGCGGCCGGGCCTTCCAGCACCATCGCCACCACCGGCCCCGACGTGATGAACTCGACCAGGTCGGGGTAGAACGGCTTGCCCTCGTGCTCGGCGTAGTGCTGCGACGCCTGCTGCTGGCTGACCCGCAGCAGCTTCATGCCCCGGATCGCGAACCCGCGTCGCTCGAAGCGGCCCAGGATCTCGCCGGACAGCCGGCGGGCATGGGCATCGGGTTTGATCATCACGAACGTGCGCTCGAGGTCGGCCACAAAGACTCCTTGTACGTGAACGGCGGAGCCGAAGCTTAGAGCGGGGCGTCGGTGGTCGTTCGCCCGCTGACCACGTCGACGTCGCGGGTGCGCGGCGTTGCGCCGCCGGCCACGGCCGTCTCACAGTACGGGCAGAGCCGCCACTCCGGATCGAGCGGGCTCTTGCAGCGCCGGCAGGCGTTCTTGAGCTTGGTGCCGCAGTGCGGGCACGACAGGAAGCTGGGGTCGGCCGGGTTGCGGCAGTACGGGCAGACCTGGTCGGCGCCCAGCCGCCGCTCCATCGCCCGGATCTCGAGCTCGCGCTCGCGGACGTCGCTGAGGTACTCGGGCGGCCGCAGGAACATGTAGATGACGACCCCGAGCGGACCGAACAGCACGGCGGCAGCCACGCATACCGAGACGATCACCTGGTCGTCGATGCGGCGGCGGGCGTCCTTGGCCGTCCAGAAGGCCAGCGCCAGCCAGATCGCGATCACGAACAACCCCGATATCCGCTCGATGGCCGTGAAATAGCCCGAGCTGAAGAAATTCCCGACGCCCGAAAACGGGCCGGAGGATGACGAATCGGTGGTTTGAGTGGCGAGCAGGTTCACGCGTACCTCTTTAGAGTCTAAGTGGCAGCCCGGTCGGACCGCAATGGTTCAATCGGGTGCGTCACCGCTGAGATCGTGCAGCAGGTACAGCGATCCGCACACAACGACCGCGCCGTTCGGCCCTGCCAGCACCCGCGCAGCCTCGAGCGCCTCCTTCGGCCGCTCGCACGATGGTCCCCCGGCCAGCGATGCCACGGTGTCCGCCGGAAGCGATCGCGGGTTGCTGGAGGTGGTGGCGATGATGGTCGGGCACACCGTCCGCAGCAGCGAGACCATCGACGCAACGTCCTTGTCGGCCATCGCCGCGAACACGGCCACCGCCTGGCGGTCGCCGAGCAGCGCAGGCAGCTCTGCGGCCAGCCGCTGCATGCCGGCCGGGTTGTGGGCACCGTCCCAGATCTCGAGCGGACGGTGGTCGCGCACCTCCAACCGCCCCGGCACATCGAGCCGCTCGATCGGTGACGGATCGACGGGCCGGCCCAGCAGCGTCTCCACCGCCGCCCGCGCCACCGCCCGGTTCTGATCCTGATACGAGCCACCCACCGTCACGACCTTGGTACGCGCGGCCTGCGGTGCGGCGTCCTCCCAGCCGGCCTCGCCGATCACCAGGTCGCCGCCCTCGGGCACCACGGCCAGCTTCTCGGCGGCGATCCGCTCGCGGGTCTGGCCCAGCAGCTCGGAGTGCTCCAGCGACACGTTGGTCAGCACCTGCACGCGCGAGCGCGCCAGCACGTTGGTCGCATCCAGCCGGCCGCCGAGACCGGCCTCGACCACCGCCACCTGAACCCGAGCCTCGGCGAACGCGACGTACGCCGCTGCCGTCAGCGCCTCGAACTGGGTCACCTCGAGCCGGGTGTCACGCACCGCCGATACCGCCCGCTCGTAGCCCTCGGCCGAGATCGTCTCACCGCCGATCCGGATCCGCTCGCGGAACGTGGTGATGTGCGGCGAGGTGTATGCGCCGGTGGCGACACCCTCCGCCTCGAGCAGCACCTCGCAGAAGCGAACCGTGGACGACTTGCCGTTGGAGCCGACGATGTGGATCGCGTCGAAGCGCTGCTCGGGGTGGCCGAGCGCCTCCATCAGGGCGTGCATGCGGTCGAGCCCGAACTGCATGCCCATCAGCTCGAGCGACTCGATGTAGTCGGCTCCGCTCATCACAACCGGGGTCACAGCGCTTCCAGCCTACGCTGGATGTCGGACACCTCGCCGGCGAACCGCTCCGCCTTCTCCCGCTCGGCGTCCACCACCTGCGCAGGCGCGCGCGCCAGGAAGCCCTCGTTGGCCAGCTTCGACCGGGCTCGCTCATGCTCGGCCACCGCCGCCTCCAGCTTCGCCTCCAGCGACTCGCGGTCGCCGCGGGCCACCACCACCGCGGCCGCGGCAGCGGCGTCGTACTCGACCGCCACGCCTTTCGTGCGCTCCAGCAGTGCCATGAACAGCGACCCCGGCGCCGCCGTCACCAGCGGCCGCTCGCCCTCGCCGGCCAGGCGCCGCGCCTCCGACACCACCTCCATGTCGTTTCGGGCCGACTCCTCGAGCGCCGGATCGCGGTGGTCGAGCTGCGGCTCCGGCACCGGCGACACCAGCAGCATCGCGCGCTCCCCCGGCAGGAAGCCCCAGATCTCCTCGGTCACGAACGGCATCACCGGGTGGGCCAGCGCCACCGTGCGCTCGAGCACCCACACGAGCGTCGCCGACACCTGGCGCCGCGCCGCCTCGTCCTCGCTGTACAGCCGCGTCTTGGCGGCCTCCACGTACCAGTCGCAGAAGTCGTTCCAGATGAACCCGTACAGGCCCTTCACCGCCGCGGCGAAGTCGTAGGCGTCCAGCTGCCCCAAAACGTCGTCGATGGTGCCCGCCAGCCGCGACAGGATCCAGCGGTCCTCCGCCGTCGTCGCCAGCGGCGCCGGCTCCGCCTCCGGGTCGGTCTGCAGCAGCACGAACCGGGCCGCGTTCCACAGCTTGTTGGCCAGCTTCGCACCCTCGTCCAGCATGCCCTCGGAGAAGCGCACATCCTGGGTCGAGCTCATCTTGAGCAGGCCGTAGCGGGTGCCGTCGGCGCCGAACTGCTCGATCAGGTCGAGCGGGTTGATGCCGGTCCCGAGCGACTTTGACATGCGGCGACCGTCCGCGGCCTGGATGATCGACGTGATGTAGACGTCCGAGAAAGGCTTTTCGCCCATGAACTCGATGCCCATCATCAGCATCCGCGCGACCCACAGGTTGATGATGTCGCGGGCGGTGACCACCACGTTCCCCGGGTAGAACGTGGCCAGGCGCTCGTTCGGCTCGGGCCAGCCGAGCGTCGCGAACGGCCACAGCGCCGATGAGAACCAGGTGTCCAGCACGTCGGGGTCGCGCCGAAGCTCGGCCGACCCGCACTCACCGCAGGCCGCGGGCGGCTCCACGCTCACCGTGCGGTGGCCGTCCGGGCAGTACCAGACCGGGATCTGGTGGCCCCACCAGAGCTGGCGGGAGATGCACCAGGGCCGGATGTTGTCCATCCAGTGGAAGTAGATGGCCTCCTGGTTCTTGGGCACGAAGCGGACGCTGCCGGAGCGCACCTCGGCGTTGGCGGCGGCCGCCAGCGAGTCCATCTGCATGAACCACTGCAGCGAGATCAGCGGCTCGATGCGGTCTCCGGTGCGGTCACAGTGGCCGACCTCGTGCTCGTAGGGCCGCTCGCCGTGCAGCAACTGCTCGCTGAACAGGCGGTCGATCACCTTCTGGCGGGCCTCGCCCACGGCCAGCCCGGCGAACTCGCCCGCCTCCGCCGACATGCGGCCGTCGAAGCCGATCACCGAGATCTCGGGCAGGCCGTGGCGGCGCCCGATCTCGAAGTCGTTGGGGTCGTGTCCGGGTGTGACCTTGAGCGCGCCGGTGCCGAAGTCGATCTTCACGTACTCGTCGGCGATGATCGGCACCTCCCGGCCCACGATCGGCACGACCACCGTCTTGCCGACCAGGTAGCGGTAGCGGTCGTCATCTGGGTGCACTGCCACGGCCGTATCCGCCAGGATCGTCTCGGGCCGCACGGTGGCAACGGTCAGGAACTGGTCGGTGCCGGTGATCCGGTAGCGCACCTCGTAGAGCGCGTCGGCGGCGCGCTCGTGGCGCACCTCCAGATCGGACACGGTCGAACCGCAACCCGGGCACCAGTTGACGATGCGGTTGTCGCGGTAGATCAGGCCCTTGTCGTAGAGCCGCACGAACATCTCCATCACCGCCCGCACGTAGCCCTCGTCCATGGTGAAGCGCTCATGGTCGTAGTCGAGCGTGCATCCCAGCCGCTTCAGCTGCTGGATGATGGTGGCGCCGGTCTCACGCCGCCACTCCCAGACGCGCTCGACGAACGCCTCACGGCCGACGTCGATGCGGGTCGTCCCCTCCGCCCGCAGCTGCTTCTCGATCACGGCGTGCACGGCGATCGACGCGTGGTCGGTGCCGCAGATCCACAGCGTGTTGCGCCCGCGCATACGGTGCAGCCGCATAAGCGTGTCCTGGATAGAGCCGTTCAGCGCGTGGCCCATGTGCAGCTCGCCGGTCACGTTCGGCGGCGGCAGCGCGATCACGTAGGTCTCGGCGTCGCTTTCGGGGTCGCCGGAGAAGCCGCACTCGCGCTCCCAGCGCTCGAACAGGCGGCCCTCGACGGCCTCCGGCTGGTGACGGGTGCGACGCTCGAGCTCGTCTCTGCGGGCGTCGGCCATAGACGGGCCATTGTAGTGTTGGGCGATGCGCGTGCGGGTGGTATGGCTGATGTGTGGTCTGGTCGCCACGGTCACGGCGATCACCTACTGGCGGCTGCCGGCCGGCGCGACGTACCACTTCGACGACACCGGGCCAAGCGGGGCGGCGTCGCGCCTGATCAGCTACCTCAACTTCCCGGTCGCGCTGATTGCGATCGCGCTGGTGGGAGCGGCCGCGCGAGGGCCGATGGCGTGGGCGGCGATCGTGCTGTGCGCGACGGTGGCGTTGCCCGGAGTCGTCAGCCAGGACGACCTCACCGCCAGCTGGGCCAACCTGCCGGCGGTGATCGGCGTGGCGCTGGCGTTCTGGCTGACCTGGTGGGCACCGCGGCGCTGGGACCCGCCGCTGGGACGAGCGCGGATCGTGATCATGGTGCTGCTGGCGATCTGGTCGATCCCCTGGATGATCGCGTCGGTCGGCCTCTACGCGCAGGACCTGCCGCTGCTCGGCCACGTCATCAACTCGCGCCAGCCGACGCCGGGCGAGCCGCAACTGGCGTCGGTGCACCGCGGCCTGCACGAGGGCCTGTTCGGGCTGATGCTGGTGATCACGGCGCTTCTGATCTCGCGCCGCCGCGGGATCTCAACGGCGCTGTCGCTGTATCTGGCGCTGATGCTCTGCTACGGGCTGGCGGTGTCGTTCAACGACGGCTGGAACGAGCAGGTCGTGAAGCGCGGTTGGACCAGCCACAACCCGCCGTCGGTGCTGTCGCCGTCGCTGAGCGTGGCCTGGGCACTGGTGCTGGTGGCGGCGGTGCTGGTGCACCACTTCTGGTTCAGGCGAGAGCGGTTCTGAGACGGCTGATCGGTACTTCGTGAACCGTCTCTAAGCCGATGGAAGCGCACCCGAGCCACGGGCATGCACCGGCTTGATCCGGGGATCGACGGCAACGACTGCGGTCTGGGGGCGGCGCTCCGGCCTACCCGGCGTCTTGCGGGGCGGCGCAGGCAGCAGCGCGCGCATCACCTTGCCGGGCACGGCGCCGGCCGGCAACGGCAGCAGCGCGCGGGAGGCGGCCACCACGTCAGCTTGTCGGTCGGCGCGCGTGATCGGCATGATCGGCCGCACCAGACGCAGCGGATGCGGCGGCTCCAGCGAGCCATCTGCCCAGATCCGGGCATAGCCGTCCCAGGGCACCCTGTCGAGCGGCACCGCTGCGATCGGCCGCCCGCGGCCGGAGGCGACGATCACCACGCCGTGCCCCGCGTACATGGCCACGTGGTAGGGCTGGCCGCTGTACGTCCCCAGGAACACGAGATCCCCCGGGCGCAGGTTGCGCTTCGCGATCGGGATGCCCATCTGCCATAGCACCGCCGCGGTCGGCCGGCCCGGCAGCGGGTGCCCGGCGGCCGAGTAGGCGTAGTCGACGAGGCCGGAGCAGTCGAAGCCGCCCTCGGTGCGGCTCTCGCCGCCCCACACATACGGCCAGCCGATCTGCTGGGCGGCTGCGCGCACGATGTCGGCGCGAACGCCCCGCCCCAGCTCCGGCAGGTTGGCCGGGTGGTGCACCGCCACGCGATGGTGGTGATGGCGGCGGTGGGGCTTCTGGCTCTTTGCCCGGTGGGCGGAGTGCTGCTGCTTGTGGTGCTTGTGGTGGTGCCCGCTGGTCGGGGTCGGCGTGGGCGGCGGCCCGGGGTTGGTCTTCCCGCCGTTGCCACCGTCGGTGGTGCCGCCGCCGTCGGTGGTGCCGCCGCCGGAGGGTGGCGGCGGTGGCGGCGGCGCCGCGAAGGACACGCGGCCGAGATCGATGAAGGTGCCGGCCGAGACGCCGTTGTGATCGGTGGTGACATCGATCTGGACACCGGCCACGCCCTCGTTGTCCAGCGGGGCGGCGACCGTGAGGGTGCCCCAGTCACCGAGTGCCAGCGGCTGGTCGCCGGGATTCGGTGCAGCAACCGGCGTTCCGTCGATCACCAGATTCCTCAACCTCAAGTCGACGGTTGGAGTTTGGCCGGCCGCGGTCTGCGAGACCGAGACGTGCAGGCGGCCCAGCGTCAGCTCGCCGCCGAAGAGGGAGGCGCCTTTCACAAAGACCTCGCCGGATGCGGCCGGATCGTTCGCCGTGACGGTGCTCCACGAGCGCGCCACCTGCACGGTGGGTGCGTCGCTGGAGGACTGCCAGGCGGTCGTGCCGGCCGTCGCATCTCCCGGCAACGCGGCCGTGGGCGACACCGTGACGGTGCCGTCGGCGGCCACGATCAGCACACCCTGGGACGACACCCGCGGGGTCGTATCAGCACCGGCCGAAGCCGCGGCGACGCCTGCGACGATCAACGCCGCGGCCAGACCCGTCCTGAGAAGCCCCCACCTCACGCCGACACCTTACCCCAGGTTGTCGGCTGTCAATAGGTCAGACACCGCAATTCAACCAGCGTTTCAACTGATACGTCTTCTGTGCCATTACGGTAAATCGCGACCACAAGCGGCCCCTGGTGGGTGAACACGACGGCCACATCGTTGTCGGCGTCCTCCAGCCAGCCGGCGGCAGAATCGATCCGCTGGGAACCCCGAACACGGGGACCGGTCAGTGTAAGGGGCCACGCGGCCGGGGCACGCGGGGACGGCGGTCGGCGTGAGTGGTCAGCGAGCGCCGACCGGCGTATTGGCCGAAGCGCGGTCGGGCAGGCGCGGCTTGGGTGCCTGCCCCTCGACCCAGAGCACCGCCAGCGCCGTGCGGGGCAGGCTCGTGGTCGTCTGGTAGACGAGGTAACGCGGTTGCCAGGCGGGGAAGAACTTGGC
>DATIOK010000061.1:0-20039 GCA_035473255.1 Gaiellales bacterium | reverse complement strand
CGAGTTGAGCTTGCCCGAGTAGACGCGGAAGTAGGTGAGCTTGCCGACGAACGGGTCGGACATGACCTTGAAGGCAAGCGCCGAGAAGGGCGCGTCCAGCCGCGCCTCACGCTCGGTCGGCTCGCCGGTCTTGGGATCGGTGCCGGTCACGGCCGGGACGTCCACGGGCGAGGGCAGGTAATCGATGACGGCGTCCAGCAGCGGCTGCACGCCCTTGTTCTTGAACGCGGAGCCCAGCAGCACCGGGGTGATCGAGATGTCGAGCGTGGCGGCGCGGATGGCGGCCTTCAGCTTGTCCTGCTCGATCTCCTCGTCGGCCAGGAAGGCCTCCGCGATCTCGTCGTCGTGGTCGGCGATCGTCTCGATCATGTCGTGGCGGTACTGCTGGGCCTGCTCCTTGAGCTCAGCCGGGATCTCGTCCTCTTCCCAGCTCTGGCCGAGCGGGTCGACGTAGCGGATCGCCTTCATGGTGACCAGGTCGACGTGGCCGACGAACTGATCCTCGGCGCCGATCGGGATCTGCACCGCCACCGGCTTGGCGCCCAGGCGGTCGATCATCGTCTCGACGGCGTTGAAGAAGTCGGCGCCGGTGCGGTCCATCTTGTTGATGAAGGCGATGCGGGGCACCTGGTACTTGTCGGCCTGGCGCCAGACCGTCTCGGACTGCGGCTGCACGCCTGCAACCGAGTCGAACAGCGCGACCGCGCCGTCCAGCACGCGCAGGGAGCGCTCGACCTCGACGGTAAAGTCCACGTGCCCGGGCGTGTCGATAATGTTGATGCGGTGATCACCCCAGAAACAGGTGGTTGCGGCCGACGTGATCGTGATGCCGCGCTCCTGCTCCTGAACCATCCAGTCCATCGTTGCGGCACCCTCGTGCACCTCGCCCATCTTGTGGCTGCGGCCGGTGTAGTAGAGGATCCGCTCGGTGGTGGTGGTCTTGCCGGCGTCGATGTGGGCCATGATGCCGATGATGCGGACGCGGTCGAGCTCGTCCATCTTCGGCACGCCGCTGCCGGTCTGTGTCTGTGTTACTGCCATGTCTGCGTTACCACCGGTAGTGGGCGAAGGCCTTGTTTGCCTGCGCCATTCGGTAGATGTCGTCCTTCTTCTTGTAGGCGCCACCCTGCTGGTTGGAGGCGTCCAGGATCTCGGAGGCCAGCTTCTCGTGCATCTCCTTCTCGCGGCGCTGCCGCGAGAACGTCACGAGCCAGCGCACGGCCAGCGTGCGGGCACGCCGCTGAGGCACCTCGATCGGCACCTGGTAGTTGGCGCCGCCGACGCGGCGCGAGCGCACCTCGAGCACCGGCGTGACCGACTTGACGGCCCGCTCCAGCACCTCGACCGGGCTCTGGCCGGTCTTCTGGCCGACGGACTCGAGCGCGGCGTAGACGATCTGCTCGGCGCTTGACTTCTTTCCGTCCAGCATCACGCGGTTGATCACCTGGGTGACCAGCGTGGAGTCGTAGACGGGGTCGCGCAGCAGCGTGCGCGGTGCGATCTCGGCGCGGCGAGGCATCAGCCACCCCTCTTTGCGCCGTACTTGGATCGACCCTGCTTGCGGTCGTTGACGCCGGAGGTGTCCAGCGCCGCCCGGATGATCTTGTAGCGCACGCCCGGCAGATCCTTGACGCGGCCGCCGCGGATCAGCACGACCGAATGCTCCTGCAGGTTGTGCCCGACGCCCGGGATGTAGGCGGTCACCTCCATGCCGTTGGTCAGCCGCACGCGCGCGACCTTGCGCAGCGCCGAGTTCGGCTTCTTGGGGGTGACCGTGTACACGCGCGTGCAGACGCCACGCTTCTGCGGGGCGCCGCGCAGCGCGGGCGTCTTGGTCTTCGCTACCGCCTTGACGCGCGGCTTGCGGACAAGCTGGTTGATCGTGGGCATACGGGGGACAGGCTCTTCCGTGTAGGAGGCAAAAAGAAGGCAGCCCGAAACGGGCCGCGACCGGGGACTCTAGCAGAACCAGAAACGCGGGCGAGCTGCTGCGAGGACCCCGCTGTAGGGTATCAGCCATGCGTTGCGGGGCGTGTTCGGCCGACAACCGAGACGACCGGCGGTTCTGCCGCGAGTGCGGTGCTCCGCTGGTCGCGGCGTGCCCGACCTGCGGGGCCGCGAACGACCCCGGTGACCGGTTCTGCGGCTCCTGTGGAGGGGCGCTGGAGGAGGGCGCGGCACCGGCCTCGCCGGGCGCCGCGCGCAGCGCGTCAGAGCGGCGGATGGCGTCGATCCTGTTCGCCGACATCGTCGGTTTCACGCCGCTGGCGGAGTCGCGCGATCCGGAGGAGGTGCGCGAGCTGCTGGGGCGCTACTTCGAGACTGCGCAGGAGATCGTGCAGCGCTACGGAGGGGTGCTCGAGAAGTTCATCGGCGACGCGGTGGTGGCGCTGTGGGGCGCCCCGGTGGCGCAGGAGGACGACGCGGAGCGGGCGGTGCGCACGGCGCTCGATCTTGTTTCGGCGGTGCAGGCGCTCGGCGCCGAGGCCGGCGTCGACCTGGCGTTGCGGGCCGGCGTCTCCACCGGCAGCGTGGCGGTCACGCTGGGCGCCGAGGGCCAGGGCATGGTGGCGGGCGATGTGGTCAACACCACGGCCCGGATCCAGGCCGCGGCGGAGCCCGGTACGGTGCTGGTGGACGAGTCCACCCGCCGCGCCACCGAGGCAGCGATCGCCCACGAGGCGGCCGGCAGCTTCGAGCTCAAGGGCAAGTCGCAGCCGGTGGAGCTGTGGCGAGCGCTGCGCGTGGTCGGGGCGCTGCGCGGCGAGGGTCGCACGCACGGCCTGGAACCGCCGTTCGTGGGCCGGGTGCGCGAGCTGTCGATGCTGAAGCAGCTGCTGCATGCCACGGCCGAGGACGGCCGCGCCCACATGGTGTCGGTCTCGGGCATCGGCGGCATCGGCAAGTCCCGGCTGACCTGGGAGTTCGAGAAGTACCTGGACGGGCTGGCCGACAGCTTCCTCTGGCACCGCGGCCGTTGTCTCTCCTACGGGGACGGGGTCGCGTTCTGGGCGCTGGCCGAGATCGTGCGGATGCGCTGCCGGATCGTCGAGGACGAGGGCGCCGAGTCCGCGGCCGCCAAGCTGGAGCAGACGCTGGCCGAGTACCTGACCGCGGATGAGGCGGCGACGGTGCGCGAGCCGCTGCGCCAGCTCTTGGGGATGTCCGGCGAGCCGGACGGCGACCGCAATCGGCTGTTCCCGGCCTGGCGGCTGTTCATCGAGCGGATGGCGGAGACGTCGCCGGTGGTGCTGGTGATCGAGGACATCCACTGGGCGGACAACGCCCTGCTCGACTTCGTCGAGTACCTGATCGAGTGGTCGCGGCACCTGCCGCTGTTCGTGCTTGCACTGTCGCGGCCGGAGCTGGCCGAGCGGCGGCCGAGCTGGGGGTCGGCCGCCCGCGCGCTGACGTCGCTGACGCTCGAGCCGTTGACGGGCGCGGAGATGCTGGAGCTGGTCAGCGGGCTGGCGCCCGGTGCGCCGGGTGAGCTGGTCGAGCGGATCGCGGAGGGCGCGGAGGGCGTGCCGCTGTACGCGGTCGAGACGGTGCGGATGCTGCTCGATCGTGGGCTGCTGGCGCGGGAAGGTGAGCGACTGGTGGCGACGGCCGATCTCACCACGCTCGAGATCCCGGAGACATTGCATGCGCTGGTGGCCGCGAGGCTGGATGCGCTGCCCGAGGCGGAGCGGCGCCTGATCGAGGACGCCGCGGTGCTGGGCAAGACGTTCACGTTGTCGGGCCTGACAGCGGTCGCAGGTATCCCCGAGGCCGAGCTGGAGCCGCTGGTGGCGTCGCTGGTGCGGCGCGAGGTGCTGGTGATGCAGACCGATCCGCGGTCGCCGGAGCGAGGGCAGTATGAGTTCGTGCAGGCGCTGGTGCGGACGATCGCCTACGAGACGATCGGACGGCGCGAGCGCAAGCGCCGGCACAAGGCCGCGGCCGAGTACCTGGAGGGGCTCGGCGGCGAAGAGCTGTCCGAGGTGATCGCGGCGCACTACGTGGATGCGTACCGGCTGGCTCCCGACGACGCCGACGCCGAGCAGCTGCGGGACCACGCGAAGCGCGGCCTGCTGCGAGCCGTCGAGCGAGCGCGGTCGCTTGCGGCGACGGGGGAGGCCGAGCGCCTGCTGCGGGGGGCGATCGACCTGACCGAGGACCCGGCCGAGCGGGCGCAGCTGCTGGAGGAGGCGGGACAGCTGACGATCGCCGACGGACGGCCCGGCGACGCGATCGGGCAGTTCGCGGAGGCGGACGAGCTGCTGCGGGAGCTGGGCGAGCTGCACGGCGCCGCCCGGCTACGGGCTCGCCAGGCGGAGGCGCTGTTCCTGGAGGGGCGAACCGACGAGTCGGTGGCGCTGATGGAGCCGGCGTACTCGGTGCTGCGGGATCAGGAGCAGGACGCGGATCTGGCAGCGCTGGCGTCTCAGTATGCGCGCATGCTCGGGTTCGTCGACCGACTTGACGAGTCGATCGAGCCGCTGGAGCGGGCGATCGAGATCGCGGAGCAGCTGCGCGAGTGGGCGACGCTGTCGCATGCGCTGAACACGAAGGGGCTGGTATCGCTGTCCAAGGGCCGTCCGCAGGAAGGACGCACCCTGCTGCTGGGCGCACTGCGTGTCGCCGAGGAGGCGGATGACCATCAGACGGCGTTGCGCGCGCACTTCAACCTGTCGTACGTGGCGCAGTGGTCGGACCGCCTGCAGGGGGGCGACGATCAACGCGGGCTGGAGCTGTCCCGCAGGATCGGCGACCGCAACTGGGAACGGGCGTTCCTGATGCACCAGGCGGCCGACCTGTTCCGGAGCGGTGACTGGGACGACGCGCTGAAGGTGGCAGAGGAGTCGGCCCAGGAGGCGGCCGACCAGTTCGCGCTGAGCGCGGTGTTGCACCCGGTGGCAACGATCCTGGCATGGCGCGGGGAAACGGAGGCGGCGCGACTGGCCACGGAGCGGTCCGGATTCCAGCAGGATTCCCCGGATCGCCAGGCACGAGCGGGATGGGCATGGTCGGTGGGCATGCAGCGAATGGCGGCGGGCCGCTGGGCCGAGGCGGCCGAGGCAGCGTCGAGCTGGCAGGAGACGGGCGAGGCTCTGGGCATGCAGCATCCCTCGGTCAAGAGCTCGTTCGTGATCTGGGGGGAGAGCTCGCTTCGCGCGGGCGACGCGGCCTCGGCGCGAGCGTTCGTGGCGCGCGTGCGGGCGTTGCCGGCAGGGCAGCTGACGCCGTACGTCGAGGCGAACGGCCACAGGATGGCGGCGCTGCTGGGGGAAGGTGATGACCCGGCCGCCGAGCTGGCTATGGCCGTGGCGACGCTCCGGCGGATCGGATTCCGGTTCGATCTGATGCTGGCACTGGCAGATGCGGCAGAGACGCTGCCGGCCGATGCGGGATGGGCGGCGGAGGCACGGGCAGAGGCGCTCGAGATAGCCCACGACCTCGGCGCAGTGCCGGTTATCGAGCGGCTGGAGTCGTCCTCCGTGCCGTCCGCCGCAGCGGGCGTGTAGTCGTCTTCGAAACACTCTCGATGCACGTGCGGCAGGCGGAGAAGAGGTGTCAAACACCGCATCGGCTCCGGACGACGTCTCGCCACACGACCGTCACACTTGCAACAGCTGCTGTGACCGGCAATCCGCTCAACCAGGCGAAATCGCCCGCGGGAGGGGTTTGACTACGACCCGGCCTGCGACGAAGGTTCGTGACGCGATCGACACCGACCGTGACTGACCGGGTACAGGCGGAACCGTAGGCTCTCACAATGCCTCGCACGCCCCGAGTCGACTATGCCGGCGCTATCCAGCACGTCGCCGTGAATGGAAACAATCGCCAGCCGATGTTCTTCGACGCGCGGGACAGATATCTCTGCTTGACCCTGCTCGGGGAGACCGCCGAGCGCTATGGCTGGGACGTCCTGTCGTACTGCCTGATGGACACGCACTGGCACCTGCTCGTGCGTACACCGGAGCCGACGTTGTCCGGCGGGATGCAGCGCATGAACACCTGCTATTCCCAGGAATTCAACCGCCGCCACGGTCGCAGCGGCCACTCAATCCGCCACCGGTTCATGTCGGTCGCGGTCGAGGACGAGGCGCACCTGTTCGAGCTGACCCGCTACCTGCCGCTCAACCCCGTGCGCGGGGGCCTGATCCGCCACCCCGAGGCCTGGATCTGGTCGAGCTACCGCTCGGAGCTCGGCCTCGTCCCGGCACCGGCCTGGCTGCACGCCCGCTGGTCGGTCGAGCTGCACGGCTCCCACGGGCACCTGCGACGCTTCGTCGCCGCGGGCATGGCGGAGCCGGGCGCCCAATGGACGCCCGGCTCCGATCCCACGCTTACTCCTCCTCGACCGGAGGAATGAACGGCTCCTCCGCGCCCGGCTTCGGAGTCAGGTCGATCTCATCGCCGTCACCGACGGCAACCGCGTCGCCGTATACCGAAGCGGCAACGCCGGCCGGCTCCAGCAGCAGCGGGTCATCCGTGGCCGTGATGGACACGTTGCGATACCGCTTGAGGCCGGTCGAGGCCGGGATCAGCTTGCCGATGATCACGTTCTCCTTGAGCCCGTTCAGCGAGTCCGACTTGCCCTCGAGGGCGGCGTCGGTCAGCACCTTCGTGGTCTCCTGGAACGAGGCCGCCGACAGGAAGCTCTCCGTCGCCAGCGAGGCCTTCGTGATGCCGAGGATGATCGGCGTCCACTCCAGCCCCTCCTTCTTCGCCTTCTTCAGCTTCGCGACCTCGGTCTCGAGCTTCGGCTTGTCGACCAGCTCGCCCGGCAGCATCGAATCGCTGTCGCCGGCCGAATCGAGCCGCACCTTCTTGAGCATCTGGCGCACGATCAGCTCGATGTGCTTGTCGTGGATCTCCACGCCCTGGCTCTTATAGACCTCCTGTACCTCATCCACCAGGTACCGGGCGGTCTCGGTCTCGCCGCGCAGGTCGAGCAGCTCCGACGGAGCCATCGGCCCCTCGTTCAGCGGCGTGCCCTGCTCGATCACCTCGCCCTTCGTCACACGCAGACGCGTGCGCCGCGGGAACGAGTACTCCTTGACCATGGGCTCGCGGTCCTCGCCCTTCGCCACCTTCTCGGTGACCGTGACGACGTACCCGCGATCCGCCTCTTCCACGTCGGCCCGTCCGCCGATTTCCGACAGCGTCGCCGCCGCCTTCGGCTTGCGTGCCTCGAACAGCTCCACCACTCGCGGCAGGCCGTGCGTGATGTCTGCCCCGGCAACGCCGCCCGTGTGGAACGTGCGCATCGTCAGCTGCGTGCCCGGCTCGCCGATCGACTGGGCGGCCACCGTACCGACCGCATCACCGATCTCCGACATCTCGCCGGTTGCCATCGACCAGCCGTAGCACTGCCTGCAGACCCCGATCCGGGCCTTGCAGTGCAGCGTTGTCCGCAGAGGCACCGTCGCCGTCAGGTCGTCACCGACCGCGTCGGCCAGGTCACGCAGCCGTGCTCCGTTGACCTCCGTCCCCTTCGGCAGCTTGTACTTGCCGAACTTGACGTCCGCGGCCAGCACTCGACCGATCACGCTCGACCGGTTGGGCTGCAGGTCGTCCAGCTTCACCGGCACGTCCAGGAAGCCCTCCGTGCCGCAGTCCTCCTCGCGGATGATCACGTCCTGCGACACGTCCACCAGACGCCGGGTCAGGTACCCAGAGTCGGCCGTGCGCAGCGCCGTGTCGGCCAGGCCCTTGCGGGCACCGTGCGTCGAGATGAAATACTCGAGCACCGACAGGCCTTCCATGAAGTTGGACTTGATCGGGCGCTCGATGATCTCGCCCTTCGGATTCGCCATCAGCCCGCGCATGCCGGCCAGCTGGCGGATCTGCTTGAACGATCCGCGGGCACCCGAGTTCGCCATCATGAACACCGGGTTCAGCTCGTGCAGGTTGCCCAGCATCGCCTCGCCCACCTCATCGGTGGCCTTGTTCCACAGCGACACCACCTGCTCGTGGCGCTCGTCCTCGGTGATCAGGCCGCGGTCGTAGTTCCGCTGCGCCTTCATCACCTCATCCTCGACGCCTGACAGGATCTCCTCCTTGTCCGGCGGCGTGATGATGTCGTTCTTGGAGACGGTCACACCCGCGCGCGTGGCGTAGGTGAAGCCCAGCTCCTTGATCGTGTCCAGCACCTCGCTGATCGCGGTCGCCCCGTAGCGGTCGACCAGATCCGAGATGAAGTCCGTCATCTCGCGCTTGGTGAAGGTGATGTTCTGGTACGCGTACGCGGTCACATCGAACGTCTTGCCGACCGCGTGCGCCAGCGCCCGCGACACCTCGTCGTTGAAGATGGCACGGCCGACCGTGGTCACGATCCAGTCGCCCCGCTCACGCAGCCCGATCACGTCCTGCAGCCCCAGCTGGTGCTGGTCGTAGGCGATCTCGACCTCGTCCATCGAACCGAAGTACGGAGCCTTGCGCTCCTTCAGGTCGTCCCACGTGACCTTGCTCAGGTCCTCGGTCGAGTAGGTCAGGTAGTAGGTGCCCAGCACCATGTCCTGCGTCGGCGTCGCCAGCGGCTTGCCGTGGGCGGGCGACAGGATGTTGTTCGACGACAGCATCAGGATGCGGGCCTCGGCCTGCGCCTCCGCCGACAGCGGCAGGTGCACCGCCATCTGGTCGCCGTCGAAGTCGGCGTTGAAGGCATGGCAGACCAGCGGATGCACCTGGATCGCCTTGCCCTCGACCAGCACCGGCTCGAACGCCTGGATGCCGAGACGGTGCAGCGTGGGCGCCCGGTTCAGCAGCACCGGGTGCTCCGCGATCACCTCTTCCAGCACGTCCCAGACCTCGGGCACCATCGTGTCCACCATCTTCTTGGCGGCCTTGATGTTCTGCACCAGCTTGCGCTCCACCAGCCGGCTCATGATGAACGGCTTGAACAGCTCCAGCGCCATCAGCTTGGGCAGACCGCACTGGTGCAGCTTCAGCGACGGCCCGGCCACGATCACGGAACGGCCGGAGTAGTCGACGCGCTTGCCCAGCAGGTTCTGGCGGAAGCGCCCCTGCTTGCCCTTCAGCATGTCGGACAGCGACTTCAGCGGCCTGTTGCCAGGACCGGTGACGGCGCGCCCGCGGCGACCGTTGTCGAACAGCGCGTCGACGGCCTCCTGCAGCATCCGCTTCTCGTTGTTGACGATGATCTCCGGCGCACCCAGGTCGAGCAGGCGCTTCAGCCGGTTGTTGCGGTTGATCACGCGCCGGTAGAGGTCGTTCAGGTCGGACGTGGCGAACCGGCCGCCGTCCAGCTGCACCATCGGGCGCAGCTCCGGCGGAATCACCGGCACCGTCTCCAGCACCATCCACTCGGGGCGGTTCTCGGACTTCGTGAAGGCCGACACCACCTTCAGGCGCTTGATCGCGCGCGCCTGCTTCTGGCCCTTTGAGGTCTTGATCGTCTCGCGCAGCGACGCCGCCTCGGCGTCGAGGTCACGCGACCGCAGCAGCTCGCGGATCGCCTCGGCGCCCATTCCGCCGGTGAAGAACTCACCGAACCCGTATGAGCTTCCGAACCGGTCCTTCAGCTCGCGGAACAGGGCCTCGTCGCTGACGATCTCCTGCACCTCCAGCTCCTTGAACTTGACCCACGTGCGGTCGAGCCGGTCGATCGAGTCACGCGAATGATCCTCGACGTCCTTCTTGCGAGCCTGGATGTCCTGGTAGGTGTCGCGCACCTTCAGCGCCCACTGCTCGATCGCCTTCACGTCCTCCTTGGACATGCGGCCGTCCGTGCGCAGACACAGGTCGTTGGCGGTCTCGCGCAGCTCCTTGGGATCGGTCGACTCACCCTGCTCGATCACCTCGCGCAGCAGGCCGGCGCCGAGCTGCCGGGTCTTCTCCAGCGCCGGTGCGGCGCCGGGGCCGGCCTCGACCAGCTTGGCCAGCCACTGCTGATCGGGCTCCTTGAGCGTCACGTCGTCGCCCGCCAGGTAGGACAGGCGGGCCTTGACGGCGTTCTTGGCCTTCGTCTTCTCGGGACCCTTCGAGTCCAGGATCAGCTGCAGCTCATCGGCCAGCAGCTCACGCGCGGCCGCGGCCCAGCCGGCCACGTTGTCGAGCTCCTTGGGGTTCAGCCGCCGGTCGTCGCGCACGGCCGAGTCGCGCACCAGCTCGCGCACCTTCTTGGGATCCTCTCCGGCGATCCGCTTGGAGGCCTCCTTGAGCAGGCCGTTGGCCAGCCCGCGGGCATCCTCGAGCAGCGGCAACCCGGCCTCTTCGGCCCAGTTGTTGAGCGTGCGCGCCCAGTACTCGTCGTCCTCGTCGAAGTCCTTGGTCGACCCGTCGATGAAGTGCTGGCGGCGCCGCTGCATGCGCGTTTCGAGCGCGGCCAGCAGCTCCTCCTTGTCGAGCGCCAGGCGCTGCTTCTCCTGCTCGACCTTGCCCTCGAGCTCGGGCACGGCCTTGTCGCGCGCCTCCTTGTCGACCGACGTCACGATCGACGCGGCGAAGTACAGCACCTTCTCGAGCTCCTTGGGAGCGATGTCGAGCAGGTAGCCGATGCGTGAGGGCACGCCCTTGAAGAACCAGATGTGGCTGACCGGGGCGGCTAGGTCGATGTGGCCCATGCGCTCCCGGCGCACCTTCTGCCGCGTCACCTCGACGCCGCAGCGCTCGCAGATGATGCCCTTGTAGCGGACGCGCTTGTACTTGCCGCAGTAGCACTCCCAGTCCTTGGTGGGACCGAAGATGCGCTCGCAGAAGAGGCCGTCCTTCTCGGGCTTGAGCGTGCGGTAGTTGATGGTCTCCGGCTTGGTTACCTCACCGGACGACCACTCCCGGATCTGCTTGGGAGAGGCCAGGCCGATGCGAATTGCGTCGAAATCGTTGATGTCGATCAACGGGTGTTCTCCTCACTCTTCGAGCGTGGGTACAGCGAAATGACGGGGCGGCGGCGGGAGTCGGTCATTCCTCGACCTCCTCCAGCGCCAGCTCCTCGGGCTCGGCGTCGAGCTCGCCCTCGTCCAGCTCCTCGCCGAGCACTTCGTCGTTGGGGACGGTCAGCTCGCCGTCCTCGTCGATCCGGTCGACCCCCTCCTCCAGCTCCTGGGCCTCGGGATCGCGGGCAGCAGCCCTGCCGGCCACCGGCCGCAGGTCGATGCCCAGCTCCTCGGCGGCGCGCAGCAGCTCGTCGTCCTCCTCGCGAACCGCCACGTCGGCGCCGTCCTCGGCCACCACCTTCACGTCCAGCGCCAGGGACTGCATCTCCTTCAGCAGCACCTTGAAGCTCTCCGGGATCGACGGCTCGGGGATGTTCTCGCCCTTGACGATCGCCTCGTAGGCCTTGACCCGGCCCACGGTGTCGTCGGACTTGATGGTCAGCATCTCCTGCAGGGTGTACGCGGCGCCGTATGCCTCGAGCGCCCACACCTCCATCTCGCCGAAGCGCTGTCCGCCGAACTGGGCCTTGCCGCCCAGCGGCTGCTGCGTGACCAGCGAGTAGGGACCGGTCGAGCGGGCGTGGATCTTGTCGTCCACCAGGTGCAGCAGCTTCAGGATGTACATGTAGCCGACCGTGACCTCCTGGTCGTACGGAGCACCGTTACGGCCGTTGAACAGCCGCACCTTGCCGGAGCAGCGCGAGCCCAGCGGTGCCTTCTTGTCGATCGTGAACTTCACGGCCTGCTGCTTGTTGTCGTCCTGCCAGTCGATCAGCGCCTGGTCGACGTCCTGCGGCGTGGCGCCGTCGAACACCGGCGTGGCGACGAACTGGCGCTCGCCGTTCTCGCCGCCGTGCGCGGCCGCCCAGCCCAGGTGCGTCTCCAGGATCTGGCCGATGTTCATGCGCGAGGGCACGCCCAACGGGTTCAGGATGATGTCGACGGGGCGGCCGTCCTCGAGGAACGGCATGTCCTCCTCGGGCACGATCTTCGAGATCACGCCCTTGTTCCCGTGGCGGCCGGCCAGCTTGTCGCCCTCGGCGATCTTGCGCTTGGTGGCGACGTACACGCGCACCAGCTCGTTCACGCCCGGCGACAGGTCGTCACCGGCCCCGCGCGAGAAGGTCTTCACGTCGATCACCTTGCCGCCCTCGCCGTGGGGCACCTTCAGCGAGGTGTCGCGCACCTCGCGCGCCTTCTCCTTGAAGATGGCGCGGATCAGCTTCTCCTCGGCCGTCAGCTCGGTCTCGCCCTTCGGGGTGACCTTGCCGACCAGCAGGTCGCCCGACCCGACCTCGGCGCCGATCCGAACGATGCCGTTCTCGTCGAGGTTGCGCAGCGACTCCTCGGAGCGGTTCGGGATGTCGCGCGTGATCTCCTCGTCGCCCAGCTTGGTCGACCGCGCATCCACCTCGTACTCGTGGATGTGGATGGACGACAGCACGTCGTCCTTGACCAGCCGCTCGGACAGGATGATCGCGTCCTCGAAGTTGTAGCCCTCCCAGGACATGAAGGCGACCAGCAGGTTCTTGCCCAGCGCCAGCTCACCGGTGTCGGTGGAGGAGCCGTCGGCCAGCACCTGGTCCTTGGAGACGCGGTCGCCGGCGCGCACGATCGGCTTCTGGTGGATCAGCGTGCCCTGGTTGGAGCGGCGGTACTTGACCAGGTCGTACTGGTCGTGGCCGTCGCGGGTGGCCACGATGATCTTCTCAGCGTCCACGTACTCGACCTTGCCGGGCCGGCGCGTCAGCACCACGTCGCCGGTGTCCACGGCCGCCCGGTACTCGAGCCCGGTGCCGACCAGCGGCGCCTCGGTCACCATCAGCGGCACCGCCTGGCGCTGCATGTTGGAGCCCATCAGGGCACGGTTGGCGTCGTTGTGCTCGAGGAACGGGATCAGCGCCGTCGCCACGGACACGATCTGGGCCGGGTCGACGTCCATGTAGTCGACCTTGGTGTTGTCCACCTGGACGGGCACGCCGTCACGGGTGCGGCACAGCACCGGCGAGACCAGCTTGCCGTTCTTGTCGATCTCGGCGTTGGCCTGGGCGATCGTGTACTTCTCCTCCTGCAGCGCGTCGAGGTACTCGATGTCGGTCGAGACCTTGCCCTTCTCGATCTTGCGATAGGGCGTCTGCACGAAGCCGTGCTCGGACACCTTTGCGTAGCTTCCGAGCGACCCGATCAGTCCGATGTTGGGACCCTCCGGCGTCTCGATCGGGCACATGCGCCCGTAGTGGGTCGGGTGCACGTCGCGCACCTCGATCGGCGCGCGCTCGCGGGTGAGGCCGCCAGCGCCCAGCGCCGACAGGCGGCGGCGGTGGGTGAGACCGGCCAGGCAGTTGGTCTGATCCATGAACTGGGACAGCTGCGACGACCCGAAGAACTCCTTCAGGGCGGCGGCCACCGGGCGGATGTTGACGATCGTCTGCGGCGTGATCGCGTCCTCGTCCTCTGTCGTGAGACGCTCGCGGACGACCCGCTCCATGCGGTACAACCCGATCCGGAAAGCCTCCTGGATCAGCTCGCCGACTGTGCGCAGCCGGCGGTTGCCGAAGTGCTCGTACTCGTCGAGGTCGTGCTCGATCGCGTCGCGCGGGATCGGCGACGCGTCGGCGGCGTAGTCCTTGCTCTCCTCGGGCACGCCCAGCTTGACCGGCAGGTCGACCAGCCGCTTCACCAGCTCGACGATGTCGCCGGTGGTGAGCACGCGGCACTCGGGCGACACCTCGGAGCCGAGCCGCATGTTCAGCTTGTAGCGGCCGACGCGCGTGAGGTCGTAGCGCTTGGGGTCGAAGAACAGCGCGCGCACCAGGTTGCGCGAGTTGTCGACCGTGGGCGGCTCGCCCGGGCGCTGCTTCTTGAACACCTCGATCAGCGCCGCCTCTTCCGACTGCGACGGATCCTTCTCGAGCGTCATCCGGATGAACGGGTTGTCCCCGAACAGCGCCAGCAGGCCCTCGTCGGTCTTGTCGATGGTGAAGCCGGTGTTCTCGTCGACGGCCGGCAGCGCGCGCAAAAGCGTGGTGATCGGCAGCTTGCGCTTGCGGTCGATGCGGACGTTGACCAGGCCCTTCTTGTCGATCTCGAGCTCCAGCCAGGATCCGCGCGAGGGCATCAGGTTGGCGGTGAAGACCTGCTTGTCGCGGTCCTTCGGCTCCATGATGTAGGCGCCGGGGGAGCGCACCAGCTGCGTCACGACCACGCGCTCGGTGCCGTTGATGATGAACGTGCCCTGGTCGGTCATCCAGGGGAAGTTGCCGAGGAACACGGTCTGCTCGCGGATCTCGCCGGTGTCCAGGTTCGTGAACGCGACCTTCACGTTCACGGGCACCTCGTATGAGAGGTCCTTCTCGCGGCACTCGCGCTCGGGCACGACCGGGTCGCCGATCGTGTATTCACCCAAGGCAACCTCGAGCCGCTCCGAGTAGTCGCGGATCGGGGAGATATCGTCGATGGTCTCGCGCAGGCCCGACGTCTTCAGCGAGTTGGGATCGCTGGGGTCACCCATGAACCATCGGAACGACGCCTTCTGGATGTCGATCAGGTTGGGGACGTCGAGCACCTTCTCGAGCTTGGAGAAGGTCTTACGGACGCGGGGCGAGGTGGTTTCAGGCAAAGCAAAGCCTCCCGGCAGGGCTCGAAGGGGATTCAGGCGGGTCGGATCCGGACCAAGGGCGCAACCGAGAACCCTATCAGGGGTCGGTTGCTCACGCAAACACGGTCGGTCAGCCCCGCCGCGGGATGGGCTTCCGCAACGGGGTACCTGCAGTCACTATACCGAAAGCCCCCCGGCGGTCAAGTCCACGGGCCGGATCAGTCGTCGCCGTCGAACACGCGGCGGACGGTGCGCAGGCGCTTCTTCAGGTCCGCCGGATGCCGCTCCTGCACGACCTTGCCCTGCTCCTTCGACGCGTGCACGATCTCGCCCGACTCAAGCGCGATGGCGATGTGGTCGCCGTAGCAGAGCAGGTCACCGGGCTGGACCGAGCGCAGCGACACCTCGTGGCCGGCCGTCTCTTGCTGGTCGGCGTTGCGCGGCAGCAGCATCCCGAAGCGGCGATGCACGGCCTGCACCAGGCCGGAGCAGTCGATGCCCTCCACCGTGAGGCCGCCCCACTCGTAGGGAGCGCCCAGGAACATCAGCGCGGCCTCGGCGATCGCCTCGCCACTTGCCTTGCGCCGCGCGGCGGCCAGCGGCTCGGTGCGAAGGCCCGGCGCCGGGAGCCAGGTGCCCATGTAGCGGTCGGCCGCCTGTGGCACCACCACCACGTGCGCGCGCTCCTTGGGCAGCGGCTCGCCGAGCGCGTCGGATTCGAGGTAGCCCTCGTAGCCGTCGGCCAGCACAACCTTCGCCCAGCCGTTGCTCTGCTCGACAACGTCGATGGGGTCGGCGAACAGCGCCTGAGTGCCCTGCGCAGCCGACTGCTTCGGCTTGTCGCGCAGCGCGGCGTAGGGGCGAATGCAGGATGCCTTTTCCACAGCAGGGATTTTACCGGCCCCGGCACCCTCCCCGTCGGGGGAAGGCGCCGGAGCCGCTTCAGCAGCCGTTCGCAGAGTGCTACTTGAGCTCGACAGTTGCTCCAGCCTCCTCGAGCTTTGCCTTCATCTGCTCGGCCTCGTCCTTGGCCGCGCCCTCCTTGACGGGGGCGGGAGCCTCGTCGGCGACAGCCTTGGCCTCCTTCAGGCCCAGGCCGGTCAGCTCACGGATGACCTTGATCACCTGGATCTTCTTGTCACCGGTACCGGTCAGCACGACGTCGAAGGAGCTCTGCTCCTCCTGCTCGCCGCCACCGCCGCCACCGCCACCACCGGCCGGCGCAGCAACCATCACCGGCGCCGCCGCTGCGGCCGACACGTCCCAGGCCTCCTCGAGCGACTTCTTGAGCTCGACCAGCTCCAGCACGGACAGCTTGTTCAGTTCCTCAACGATCTTTTCGACAGGCATCTGTCGCGTCCCTTCGTTCTAGGCAGCTTCTGCCTCTTGGCGTTTTGCGATATAGGAATCGAGCACGGCCACGATGTCTCGCAGCGGTGCGTTCAGCACGTTGACGGTGCCCTGCGTGGGGCCGGCCACGGCACCCACCACCTGCGACAGCAGCGTGGTGCGCGGCGGCAGCTCGCCCAGCTCGCGGATCTGCTCCGGAGTCAGGGTGTGACCGTTCATGACGCCGCCCTTGACCGCAAGGATGCGGGTCGAGCGGGCCACCTCGGACAGCTTCTTGGCGGCGGGCGCCGGATCGTCCTCGATGAAGGCGATCGCCGTCGGCCCCTGCAGGAACTCGATCAGCGTCGGGCGCTCGGCCTGCTCCGCAGCGATCCGGGCAAGCGTGTTCTTGGCCACGTGGAACGACGCGCCGGCCTCGGTCAATGCTCTGCGCACCTCGGCCGTCTGGGTCACCGTGAGGCCACGGTAGTCGGTCACGATCATCGCCTTGGCCTCCTTGATCTGGGCCACCAGGCGCTCGACCACCTCACGCTTCTCGTCTTGGTTCATCTCCTCACCTCCTCTCGCTCTGCTCGCGTCCACATGAGTGGCGGGCGCAGGCGGAGCGAGAGCTCCAAGACTGGCCGGCCTCGGTCGGGTGGGTGGTTTGAGCCTTGCGGCCCCGACGGTCTCTGGCGCGGTACGCGCGGTTTGCGGTTGAAACTCTAGACGGCCGCAGCCGCGGGCGCGGCGGCATCCTCCATCAGGTCGCGGATCCGGGTCGTGTCCAGCTTGATGCCCGGGCTCATGGTCGAGGCCATCGTGATCGAGCGCAGGTAGCGGCCCTTCGCGGAGGACGGCTTGGCGCGCAGGATCTCCTCCAGCACCGCCTGGTAGTTCTCGACCAGCGCCTGCTCGTCGAACGACTTCTTGCCGAGCGCCGCGTGCACGATCCCCGTGCGGTCGGTGCGGTACTCGATCTTGCCCGACTTGACGTCGCCGACCGCCTTGCCGATGTCGAAGGTGATGGTGCCGGCCTTGGGGCTGGGCATCTTGCCCTGCGGGCCGAGGATGCGGCCCAGCCGCCCGACGGTGCCCATCATGTCGGGCGTGGCGATCGCGACGTCGAAATCGCTCCACCCCTCGGTGATGCGCGCGGCCAGGTCATCGCCGCCGACCACGTCGGCGCCTGCCTCCTCGGCCTCCTTGGCCTTCTCGCCCTGCGCAAACACGGCCACGGTCACCGACTTGCCGAGACCATGCGGCAGGAACAGCGTCCCGCGCAGCTGCTGGTCGGCGTGGCGGACGTTCACGCCCAGCCGGATGTGCACCTCGACCGTCTCGTCGAACCTGGCGGTGTCCAGTGACTTCAGCGTGCGCACGGCCTCGAGTGGCGCGTACAGCCGCTCGCGGTCGACCTGGGAGCGCGCTCCGGTGTACTTCTTGCCGGCCATCAGCGCGCCACCTCCACGCCCATCGAGCGGGCGGTCCCGGCCACGATCTTCATGGCGGCCTCGACGTCGTTGGCGTTCAGGTCGGGCATCTTGCGCTCCGCGATCGCACGCAGCTGGTCGCGGCTGATGGTGCCGACCTTCGTGCGGTTGGGCTCGCCCGACCCGGACTGCAGGTTCAGCGCCTCCTTGATCAGCACGGCCGCCGGCGGCGTCTTGGTGATGAACGTGAACGAGCGGTCCTCGTAGACGCTGATCTCGACCGGCGTGATCTGCCCGTTGTTCGGCCCCTGCGTCTCGGCGTTGAACGCCTTGCAGAAGTCCATGATGTTGACCCCGTGCTGGCCGAGGGCGGGGCCCACCGGCGGGGCAGGGTTCGCCTGCCCGGCGGGGATCTGCAGCTTGATGAGCTTGATGACCTTCTTGGCCATGTACTTCCTCCTTAGTGGTGCATGCGCCGGGCCTGCGCCCGGCTCCCACGCTCGTGAGTGTGGCTAGATCTTCTTGACCTTGTCGAACTCCAGCTCGACCGGCACCTGGCGCTCGAAGATCGAGACCAGCACCTTCAGCTTGCCCTGGTCCTCGTTGATCTCGGCGATCTCGCCGTCGAAGTCGGACAGCGGGCCAGAGATCACCTTGACGCTCTCGCCCAGGGAGAACTCGGCCTTCTGCTTCGGCGCCGGCGCGGCCGACGCGGTGTGCAGCATGCGGTCGACCTCGGGCTGGGACAGCGGCACCGGCTTGTTCTGCGCGCCGACGAACCCGGTCACGCCGGGGGTGTTCTTGACCAGCGTCCAGGCCTCGTCGGTCAGGTCCATGTTGACCAGCACGTAGCCGGGCCACAGCCGCCGCTCGGTCTGCACCTTCTGGCCGTCCTTGGTCTCGACGACCGACTCGGTCGGCACCACCACGCGGCGCACCGTCATCTCCTGGTTCATCGACTTGACGCGGTGCTCGAGGTTGGCTTTGACCTTGTTCTCGTGCCCGGAATAGGTGTTGATCACATACCAGCGAAACATGTGGGCTCCGTCATTTCTGGAGGTCGAGGAGGTGGGAGACAAGACGTGCGAAGACCTGGTCGAGGCCGTACAGGTACAGGCCCACCAGCACGCAGGCGCTGATCACGACCGAGGTGGACTGCCAGGTCTGCTGCCGGTTGGGGAAGTCGACCTTGGCCAGCTCGCCGCGGACCTCGCCGACGAACCCGCGCGCCCGGCTGAACGTGCCCTTCTTGCGCTGGACGGGATCGCCGCCGGACTGGCTCTTGGGCTTGCCCGCCAGCGGCGCGGTCACGCTCCGCCGACCTGTCTGCGCCGGCTGACGGCTGCGACGTGCCATCGGGCTAGCGAGTCTCCTTGTGCGGCGTATGCTTCCCGCACCAACGGCAGTACTTGGAGAACTCGATCCGGTCGGGCGAGTTGCGCTTCGATTTGTTGGTCTGATAGTTACGCCGCTTGCACTCCTGACACGCCAGCGTAACGAGCACTCGGACACCTGTGGCCACGCGAAAACCTCTCGTCGGTTGAGCGCTTGGACGGTATCACAGGCCCCGCGCCGATCGTGCCGCCGAAACCCGCTCAGACGGGGCCGTCACGGCCCGCCAGCTCGAGCAGCCGCTCCACCGTATTCCAGTTGCGGGCGGTGGCCGTCACCTTCAGTTTACGCTCCCAGAAGGAGTGCGTGAGACGGGCCTTGTGGGCGCCGGCCGGCCACCACATGAACAGCTCGCGGCCGTGCACCTCGAACATCTCCGGCGCGTAGTCGGACGGCTCGACGGCGGCCACCAGCTTGGGGTCGGGCCGGCCCGAAAGGAACACCACGTGGTGGTGTTTGGGATTGTCGGCGTGCTCGGCCAGGGGGTTGCGCTTGACGACCGCAGCCAGCTGGACGCGCGTTCGCACCAGCACCTTGATGTCGAGCCCCGTCTCATCGTGCAGCCGCTGGGCGATCCGGCGCTCCGAGGTCGCCGCCGGCTCCTTGCTGCCGAAGACGACGTTGCCGCTTTGCAGCAGCGTCTCGACGCCCGTGTAGCCGAGCGCCTCCATCAGCTCGCGCAGCTGCGCCATCGGTACGCGGTTCCTCCCGCCCACGTTGATGCCCCGCAGCAGTCCGACCTGGCGCGTCATCCCGACAGCGTGCCACAGGCGGCCGACCGGTGGCTGGGGTGGGCGAGCGGCACCAGCCCCTGCCGCCCGTCGCGCAGCAGCTCGACCAGCGAGGGCGGTGTCAGCACCTGCGCCCGTCCCCGCGGCGGCCGCGGCGCGCGCCGCTGGTAGCCGGAGGCCGACCAGCGCAGCAGGCCGTCGCCCCACACCAGCCAGGGTGCGCCCTCGGCCACCACGTAGGCGCCGTCGGGGAGCTCGTCGTAGGCAGCCGCGTGCAGTCGCCGCCTGCGTCCGTCAAGGCGCTGGTCGTGCAGCCGCAGGTCGATGTCGTCGGCTCCGTGATCGCCCGGATGCAGCCGTCCCCACACCTCGAGCAGCCGGTTGTAGTCCTCCCGGCGGCACAGGGCGCAGGGCCGGTGGCCGGCCGCAAGCGCAGTGGCGTCATCCAGGAAGAACAGCTCGGTGAACCGGCCCGGCTGCATCTTGGGTTCGCGCTGCCAGCCCCGGAACTCGAGCCGGCAGGCGATCCAGCGACGCACCGCGAAGTCGCGCCGGATCCGCCCGCCGGCATCGTGCAGGCAGCCGCGGTTGCCGTAGACCAGCCCGCGGGCCGGGTCTGCGATCAGCTCCCCGAGCGGGGTCACGCGGTTCTGCAGCGGCATTGCTAGCG
>DATIOK010000060.1:0-1854 GCA_035473255.1 Gaiellales bacterium | reverse complement strand
GTTGGGAGGATCGGTGGGTGCAGGGACGGGCTGATCCGCAGCGCGAGGTCTTGGATGTGGAGTCGGTGGCGGGGCATCTGTTGCCGGCGGGTGGGGTGTTCGCGTTCCTGGCCGGGCATCGCCACGAGTTGTTCCCGGAGGTGATGTTCGCCGACTTGTTCAAGTCGGGTGGGCGACCGTCGGTGCCGGCGGAGGTGATCGCCTCGGTGATCGTGTTGCAGACCTTGCACGGGTTCTCGGACACCGAAGCCGTCGAAGCGCTGACGTTCGACCTGCGGTGGAAGGCCGCGTGCGGGCTGGCGGTCACGGCGAGGGGGTTTCACCCGACGACGTTGACTTACTGGCGGCGTCGACTGATCCGATCGGCGCGCCCGAACCGGATCTTCGACGTGGTCCGACAAGTGGTCGCCGAGACCGGGGTGCTGACCGGTAAGACTCGTCGGGCGCTGGATTCCACGGTCTTCGACGACGCGGTGGCCACCCAGGACACCATCACCCAGCTGATCGCCGGGGTGCGTCGGGTCGCCCGCGACGTCCCCGGCGCCGCTGTGGTGATCGCCGCCCGGTGCACCGGGCATGACTACACCTTGACCGGCAAGCCACGGATCGCCTGGGACGATGCCGAGGCCCGCGCGCAGCTGATCGACACGCTGGTCTCGGATGCGCACCGGCTGCTCGGGCACCTGCCGGAGCAGGAACTCGACCCGCGGGCCGCGGAGGCGGTGGCGTTGCTGGCACTGGTCGCCGGGCAGGACGTCGAACCCGCGGACGGCTCGGACGGCACCGACGGACGCTGGCAGGTCGCGCGGAAGGTGGCCCCGGACCGGGTGATCTCCACCGTGGATCCAGAGGCCCGCCACGCGCACAAGACCCGCGAGCGCCGCCAGGACGGCTACAAGGCGCACGTGAAGGTCGAGCCGGACACCGGGATCATCACCGGGTGCGCGCTGACCCCAGCCGCCGGGCCGGAGTACTCCGACGCCGCGGTCGGCATCGAGCTGCTGGCCGAGGAAACCGACCCGGTCGAGGTGTTGGGCGATTCGGCCTACGGCAGCGGTGAGTTGCTGGCCGCGGTGGCCGAGTGCGGCCACACCGCGATCATCAAGCCGTGGCCGCTGCGCCCGGCTGTGGAGGGCGGGTTCACCCTCGACGAGTTCACTGTCGACGAAGCGTCCGGCACGGTCACCTGCCCGAACCAGATCACCCGCCTGATCACCGGCACCCGGCGAGTGATCTTCGGGGCGGCCTGTCGGGACTGCCCGCTGCGGCCTCGGTGCACCAGCTCTGCCCGCGGCCGCACGCTTAACCTGCATCCCCACGACGCGTTGCAGCGCGCGCACCGGGTCCGCGCTCGCGACCCGGAGTTCCAGGCCGTCTACCGCGGGCACCGCCCCATGGTCGAACGGTCGATCTCCTGGCTGATCGCCAGCCGCAACCGGCGGCTGCGGTTTCGCGGAACCGCAGCCAACGACCTCTGGCTGCACCACCGCGTCGCCGGGCTGAACCTGCGCCGTCTGCTCGCCCTCGGGCTGACCCGCAGCAGCGGGACCTGGGCAGTAGCCCCGGCCTGAACCGGCTGCCAGCGGCCGCTTGACCACCCGGACACGACCGGTGCACCCTCACCCCGGCGGGCGGGGCGAACTCGTTGTCACCCCTGCAAGGGGCGTTGACCGCCGCATCGACGGCCTTGAGAAGCCCTGCCCGTCGCCAGCCGCCCAGCACACCCATTGTTCAGGGCTCTCCTAGACGGTCAGCACGCGCGCGCCGTCGGGGACGACGGCGATGGTGTGCTCCACGTGGGCCGCGCGGGTGCCGTCGGCGGTGCGGATGGTCCAGCCGTCGCGGTCGTGGCGG
>DATIOK010000059.1:0-6187 GCA_035473255.1 Gaiellales bacterium | reverse complement strand
CTACACGGTCACCAACAACGGCCCATCGGATCACAGCGGCAGCTACACCGTGACCGACCTGCTTCCGGCCGGATTCGCGTTCCAGTCCGGCAGCGGTTGCTCGGCCGTGGGCAGCGTCGCCACCGGCCAGACCGTGACGTGCACCGACAGCGCTGTTCTCGACCCGACCGCGGGCCCGAAGACGTTCACGGTCGGCATCAAGGTCGATCACACTGTCGCCGATGGCAGCTACCCCGATAACGCGTCTGTGGCCAGCGGGCCGTCGGCGACTCAGGAGCCGACCGGGTCGGGCGCGAACAACTCCGCCGCCGTCTCGGTCGCGGTGTACACCAAGGCCGACATGGCCCTCGACTCGGCGGCGGCTGCGCCGACGCCGATCTACGCCAACTCCACCCCCGCCCAGAACACGGTCACGTTCACGGTCAAGTTCCACAACGGCGGGCCTTCGGACGCACGTCATGCCACCCTGAAGCTGAACCCGTCGCTGGCCGCGCATCTGACCGGTGCCGATTGGTGCGTCAAGGTCAACCCGACCGACTGCACGTCCGACCCCAGCTTCACGGCCTACAACTCCGGCACCGGCATCGACGTCGGGCAGCTCGTCCCGGGCAGCTCTGGCCAGGTCACCGTACTCGTCCGCGCCCACGGCATCCCGACCGATCGCAACGGGAAGTTCACCGGCGTGACGCAGGGCTTCGCCGTCTCGGTGGCGGCCCCGACTCAGGATCCCTCGGGTAACAACACCGCGTCGGCGAACGCGATCGAGGTCGACACCGTGTCCACGCCGGTGCGAAACGTGCAGGCGACGGCCGGCAACGGCAACGCGATCGTGACCTTCGAGCCGCCCACCAACAATGGTGGCCAGCCGATCACGTCCTACAAGGTCACCGTCAGCCCGGCCGGCGGCGGGTCGCCGATCACCGTGCTCGCCAGCTCGCCGCAGGTGCTCTGCCCGAACGGCATCACCACCGACTGCTACCGCGTGAACGTCATGCCGCTCAACAACGGCACGCTCTACACGATCGACGTGCAGGCGCAGAACGCCGTTGGCCTAAGCGACTACATCGGTGTCAACCCGGCCCCCGAGGCCAAGGTGACGCCTTCCGTGAACGCCTCGGCGTCGATCGTGGCCCCGGCCGCGAGCGGAACCCTGACCACCTGCACGGTCGCGACGCCGACCAGTCCCACCTGCGAGCAGTACATCATCCCGAGCGGCACCGGCGGCGTGTTCGGAGCGCTCGGTAACGTCACGCTCGGCGTCGGCGGCTTCCCGGGCAACCTCTGCGGCGGCCAGCCGTGCGTCGGCCAGGGCGGCACCGCGAACAACCTGCTGGCAGCCGCCTCCAACTCCGGCGCTCTGGCCGGCTACGACAACCGCAAGGCGCCGCTGAAGGAGGTCGTCACCTGGGATGCAAGCACCTTCAAGCCGTCCGACAAGATCGGCTGCTGCTTCCCGCTTAGCGTCCCCGTCTACTACGAGAACTCGTTCTCTCTGACGAACTTCCCGTCGAAGACCGGCACGCTGCTGAACCTGCACTTCTGCGCCACACCGGTGCTGTTCGGCGGCGCCGGGAACATCAACTGGGCTCGGCCCAAGCCGATTCCTGTCGGGCGGTACAACGGCTACTTCGACACAGCCGGTAGCGCCTGCATCAGGACGATCACGGTGCTGGGCGGCACCGCCGCCACCACCAAGGGCGACGTCCAGGTCACGATCAACCTGACCTCGGACAGCGACGGCCTGGCCGGCCGCCACTGAGATGATTGATCGATATCTCTCGCGAGCCTGGCCGCTGCGTTCGGTCTGACGTGAGCGGCGGTCTGGGTGGCTACGGCTGCGAACTGTCGTCTCCGTCCGCGATCTGCGTAATCGCAGATCGCTCTCTCGATCCTTGCGAGACTCGGTTCTCGCCCGGTCGTGATCTGCGTGATCGCAGATCCCTCCCAACCGGCACAGCCTTGCGCCTTGGACATCACGGAGATATCGATCAATCATCTGGGCCTTACGCGCTGACCCGGACGATCTCGAGCGGCACGGCCGGGACGAACACGATCCCGAGCGCCTCGTAGAGCTCATCCGCCTGCGCTCGGGCAGCCGGGTCGGAAATGCCGCGAGCCTCGGCGATCCGCGCTATGGCGTCGAGCGCGTGGGCGACCTCGTGCCGTGCGTTTCGTGCCTTCGCGATCTCGAGGCTGCGGCGCAGATCATGCTCCGCCGGTTCCCAATCGCAGCGCTGCGCGTACGCGTAGCCGCGGAGACGGTGCAGCATGGGGTCCTGCGTGGCGCCACCGCCTGCCGTGGTGCGCTTGAGACACGCCGACGTCAGTTCGATCGCGTCGTCCGACCGTCCCTGGAACGCGAGCGCCTCTGCGATCCGCGTATCCGTGTCGATCAGCTCCGACTCGGCCACAAGCGCCTGGAACTGCTCGCGGGCGGCGTCGTACAGCTCCGCGGCCCGGTCGAAGTCGCCCTGGCGGCTCGCCACCTGACCGAGGCTGCGCGTCGCGTAGGCCACACCGGTGCCGTACTCGGAGGAGCGCCACACGCGCAGAGCCTCCGCGAACAGCGGCTGCGCCTCGGCCAGCCGACCCTGGTCGCTCATCACCTCCGCGATATTGTGGGTGCCGGTGGCCGCGTCGACCTCGTCCCCGATCCGGATGCGGAGCTGGCGGCCCTTGTCGTACAGCTCGACCGCCTCGTCCCAGCGTCCCTCCCACCATGCGAACAGGCCGAGGTTGTTGTAGATCGTGGCCTGCGGCCCGAGCTTGCCGACCTCCTGGTACAGCTCCAGAGCCCGTTCGGAGTGCACGGCCTCGTCGCCGCGCCCGAGCTCGACCAGTGCCCAGTCGAGGATGAAGTAGGCGTGCGCGAGCGCCTCCTTCTCATCAGCCTGCTGGGCGATCTCGATCGCGCGGCTGAGCCAGGCAACCCCATCGAGCCGGCGCCCCTGCGCCTGCCGGATCTGCCCGTAGGATGCAATCAGCCGCGCGTACTGCTGCGCCGCGGGCGCGTCGGTGCGCCCCTCCAGCAGTTGCATACCCCGCCGCAACCAGCGAAGCGCCTGCGGATTGCTTCCGCTTCGCTCCTCGAGCACGGAGTGCTTGAAGTAGAGCCTGCCCAGCGCGACATCGTCTTCCTGGAGGAGCCGCCGCGCCCTTCTGTATGCCGCGGCCGCCTGCGGGTACTGCCCCATCCGTTCGCGCAGATCACCCAGCGCCTCGGAGGCCTCGGCCTCGGCTGCATGGTCGCCATCCTCGTCGCGCGGCGCGACCTGCAACGCCCGCTCCAGGTGCTCGGCTGCGTCTGCGATCGCGAACTTCGACTCCGCCACCGCGGCTGCCTTTCGCGAGTAGTTCCAGGCCTTGTCCTGCACGTGGCCGTGGAAGAAATGCATCGCAAGCAGGTCGATGTGGGCCTCGTCGGTCGCGCGCTGCCGTTCGATCGTCTCACCGGCGCGGAAGTGCAGATCTCGGCGCCGACGGTATGCCAGCCCCTCGTAGGCGGCGTCGCGCATCAGTGCGTGGCGGAAGCGGAAGAAGCCGGCGCCGTCCTGGGTCACGAAGTCGCCCAACCGCCGCCAGGCCGCCGCGCCGGTCGTAACCGGCTGGTCGAGAAGCTGCTCTGCAAGGTCCGAGCGGAAGCGCAGCCCCAGCACCGATGCCACGCGCAGCAGGCGGCGATCGGATGCCGCCAGCTGGTCGATCTGCGCCGTCACCATCGCCTCCACCGTGTCCGGCAGCCCCTCGGTGGTGCCCGCCGCGCGCGTCGCGCTCAGCAGCTCTTGCAGGAACAGCGGATTGCCGCCCGATCGGCGAGCCACGATCGACATCTCGTGCGGGCGAAGCGGCGAATCCTCGGTCGCGGCGATCAGCAGCTCGACCACCTTCTCCTCGGCGAGCGTGTCGAGATGCAGCGACACCGTGGCCGCGCCGGCCGGCGCTGCGAACCCTGACGCCTCGTTGCGCCGGGTGACGCCGATCAGCCACGCACGCCCGGTCACCTCGCGGCAGAGCTGGAGCAGCAGGTCACCGGACGCCTCGTCCATCCAGTGCCCGTCCTCGATCGTGATCAGCGTCGGGCCGCTGAGGATGGTACTCAGAAGCTTCGTCACGACCTCGTTCAGCTTCGCCCGGCGGAACTCCTGGCCCAGCTGTTCGACGTCCGGGTTCGTCGGCATGTCCAGGTCGAGCGGAACACCGAGCAACGGCAGCCACGTGGACAGTTCCGGGGCGCTGCTCCACACCACGTTCATCAGCCTCGACACGATCGCCTCGCGCGATGTGTCCGGGTCCACCTCGAGCGTTTGCAGCAGCAACGGGCGCAGCGCTGCGTAGGGAGTCGATGCGCTGTACAGGTCGCAGCTGGCCGACAGCAGCCGCATCTCGCTGCCCACCTCCCGCATCGCGGCCAGCATCCGCGTCTTTCCGATCCCGGGCGGGCCGACGATCTCGACGATCGAGCCGTCTCCTTGCAGCGCGGCGCGTACGGCGCGCTGCAGGATGCCGGTCTCGAACTCGCGTCCCACCATGGGCAGCTCGCGCTCGCCGCCGGCCGACTTCGCCCCCAGCGGCCGGCCGATCACCGATGCGTAGACGGGGAGCGTCTTGCCCTTGACCATGAATGGGTCGAGCTCGGTCGTCTCGAAGGTCACCGAGCAGGCGTCCAGCACGCTCTGCGACGCTAGGATCTGGCCGGGCTCGGCCTTGCCCATCACGCGGGCGGCCAGGTTGACGGCGTCGCCCATGACGGTGTAGGTGCGCCGGTAGGACGGACCGATATCGCCCGCGAACACCGGGCCGGTGTTGACGCCGACTCGTATCGGGATGCTCAGCTGGGCGGCCTGCAGCTCGCGCAGCGCCGCCAGCATGCGAGCCTCGTCGTCCGGGCTGGCGGTGGGTGCGCCGGCTACGAGGATCAGCTTGCCGCCGTCACGGTCGACGTCGGTGCCCAGGAAGGTGACGCCGTGCCCCTCGCAGGCAACCTGGGCAGCTGACACCAGCGCCTCCAGGGCGTCGGCCACCTCCTCGGCCGGGCGAGCGGCGACCTTCTCGTCGAGGCCGTCGTAATGGATGAAGCCGATGGTGACGCGACGATGCTCCGGGTCGCCGTGCCCGGTCAGCAGCAGTTCGCGCAGGGAGACCGGGATGCACTGCGCCAGATCAACGGACGGCGGCACGTGCTGTGGATCCGGCTCGTAGTTCCTGGCCTCGTCCGGCCGCAGGTGGCGCCGCAGCCGGATGCCCTCGCCCTTCGGCTGGGAGAGCAGCTCGGGCGGCAGCTGCGCCGCGGTGTCAAGGCTGACGACGACCTCGCCCGCGTCGGCCGTGCCTTCCATGGCGACCACGGTGCTCGCTCCGGGGCCGGTCAGCAGCAGCTCCCGGTGGCGCTCGCCGACGAGGAAGAAGTGGAACTCGCCGGAGTGGACGCCGACCGACATGCGCAGCCGCACCTTGCCGGCCGACGTGTCGATGGCACCCATCTCGCTGAGCGTGCGGCGCATGCCGATCGCGGCGGCGACGCCGTTTGAGGCGTGGTGCTCACCCGAGAAGAACAGGAGCAGGGCGTCCCCGCCGAACTTGATCAGGCCGCCGCCGTTGGCGTAGGCCGTGCCCAGCAACTGGCGGAACACGAAGCCGACGACGTCGGTCACCTCCTCGGCGCCGACGCGGCCCAGCCGGGCCAGCCGCTCGGACATCTTGGTGAAGCCGGAGATGTCGACGAACACGACCGTCCCGTCGAGCGCCCGCACCCGCACGTCCGGCTGCTCGCTGATCCAGCGGATGGTCAGGCGCGGCAGGAACGGCCGCAGCTTCGACGAGCGATCGGTGGAGACATCGGCCACGTGAAACCTCGATAGAGGACGGCGGTTCGTCAAGTGTAAACGCGCAGGGCGCGCCCAGGAACCGCCGGCTCAGGCGTGTAGCTCGCCCAGCTCGCTGAGCCGGGCATCGGCGATGGCACCGGCCTGGCCGGCAACCGTCGCGTCGCCGGTCACCCCACCAGCCGTATCGCTCGCGCCACGGGGGTCAGTGCCCGCATGGCCGCCTCCGGGTCAGTCCACTGCCGAGGGAGCCGACTCTCGCATGCGCGCCGCCAGCGTCCGCAGCATCGCGAGCGCCACCTTGGGTTCGCTATCCAGCACCTTCTGGAACGCCGTCCGCCCCAGGCGCATCGTCAGCACCTCGG
>DATIOK010000058.1:0-39565 GCA_035473255.1 Gaiellales bacterium | reverse complement strand
CTCTTGGTCACGCTGGGGTTGGTTGAGGCCATCTGAACGTCCAGCAGGACGTCGTGGGTACGCGAGCGCAGCACCTTGTAGGCGGCGCCGGCAAATACGCTGTCGGGAAACTGCGGTACCGGGATCGTGCCGGCCTTCCACTGCTGCTTCGTTACTACAGACTGCAGCTTCGCCGAGACCATCGATCGCGCAGCCCACGGGTCGTGACGGAGCACCCCGTCGCGGACGAACGAGCGAGCCAGCGTGCGGGCCTCGACCGGCAGCTTCACTTTCTCGCCGTACTGCTCGGTGGCGCTCGGCGTCGTGTACGGCGCTCCGCCTGTGTAGTTTGGCGTGCTGGACTGGCGCGACACCACGAACGAGATCAGCCCGGCCACCAGCACCACCGCGGCCACGGCGCTGAACGCCAGCCGCACCGGCCGCTGATCCCATAGAGCGATCACCTTTGCAGACATAGCGAACGATTCTAGCGCGGCAGAATTAGCGCGCGGTTGTCAACCAGGCGCCCGCCAGGCGGGGCGCACCCAGCGCATCGACCACCAACCCGCGCACGCCCGGCGCGATCAAGAGCTGCGTCTGGCCGAAGGTGAGCGGTACGATCGAGCCGCTCGCGAGCAGCGTTTGCTGGGCGTGAAGCAGCGTCCGTCCCACCGTCGCCGGCGACGCCGCTTCCACCTCGGACACCAGCGATGATTCCCCGCGCCCGGCCAGTGCCGCGATCACCGTGGCGGGGGCGGCCGACTGCAGGTTCAGCTCCGAGACGGCCCAGTCGCCGTGGGGGATGATCCGCACCTGGGCGCCGCCCGCTCGCAGCACCCGCGCGACGGCGCTCGTATACGACCGCTCGGTGGCGCCGGCCGGCCTGGTCAGCGTCACCGACTCGCCCGTCACCGGCGACGGCGCGAAGTGGGCGACGTTCGGGACATAGCCCGGCATGCCAACCGGCACCAGCGCGTCGGCGGCCTGCCCCGACTTGCCCGCCGCCAGCGCGGTCACCTGCGATGCGCTCAGCCCGCCGGCAAGCGACGAGGTCGCGCCGGGGCGCCGCTGCAGCAACACCAGGCTCAGTCTTGGGGTGTCCAGCAGCTGGCGGCCGAACTCGGGGTCGGCACGCACCACGTCCACCTCGGCCGGCGGCAGGGGCAGGACCTGGTAGCGGCCGGCACGGTAGGCCGCGATCGAGCCGGCGTCGGCCCCGGCCACGACCGGCATCTCGACGCGGTCGAGGTGGGGCCGGGTGCCGAAGTAGGCCGGATTGCGGCTCAGCACGGCCAGCCCCGCAACGGCCGCCTTGCCGGCCGGATGCGTGCTCTTGCGCAGGCTCACCAGCCGGAACGGGCCGGCACCAACCGGCGCCCGCTCGAACGCCGCCCGGTGGCGGGCGGTCGCGGCCAGCTGCGGCGGGAACGCCCACGTGGCCGGATCCGCCAGCATCGACGGAAAGTCCGCGACCGGCCGGGACAGCCGTACCACCAGAGTCAGAGGCCCGGTGGCGCGCACGCCCGAGAGCGTGCCCGACCCGGACGCACAGGCGGCGTACCCGGACACCGGCTCGAGCACCGCGGCGTTCGGGGATGCCACGCTCGGGCTGCAGAGCAGGCTCCAGTCGGCGACGAAGGTGGCGGCGGTGACGGCGCCGGCGCCGCCGGGAAACGAGACGTGCGGCCGCAGGCGAAACGTGTAGGTGCGCGCGTCCGGGGTTTTTGACCAGCTGCGGGCGATCACCGGCACCGTGCGAAGCGTCGAGGGGTCTGCGTCGACCAGACCGGCGAACACGTTTCGCTCGATCACGAGGCCGGCGGCGTCGCCCCCGTAGAGCGGGGTCACCGAGACCGGATCGGCCGGCAGCGCGTAGACCAGCGTGCCGCCGTTCACCGGCCGTGGCTCGGGCGGCGACGGAGCGGCGGCGCCGTGGCCGCAGCCGGCGACCAGCAGGGCCAGCGCTAGCAGCGACGCGCTACGAAAGCGCGTCCGCACCTGCGACCACCTCGAGGATCTCCTGGGTGATCTCCGCCTGGCGGGCGCGGTTCATCTTCAGGGTGAGGTCGTCGATCAGGGTGCCGGCATTGTCCGAGGCGTTGCGCATGGCCGTCATGCGGGCGCCGTGCTCCGACGCGGTCGATTCCAGCAGGGCGCGGTAAATGGTGACCTCGAGATAGCGGGGGATCAGGTCGGCCAGCACGTCGCGCTCGTCCGGCTCGAAGATGTAGGAGCCCTCGATTTTGACCGCCTCGCCCGTGACCGCCTCCTCGGGCACCGGCAGCAGCTCGACCTCCTCCAGACGCTGCGTCAGCGCCGTGACGAAGTGGTTGTAGACCATCACCACCTGGTCGACCTCGCCCTGCTCGTAGAGGTCGGCCACCCGCTCGGCGATCGCCTGCGCGTCGGAGTAGGCCGGCCGGTCGGTGATGCCGGCGTAGTCGGCGGTCAGCGTCTGGCGGCGAAACCGCAGCGTCGAGGCGCCCCGCCGGCCGACCACCAGCCACACCACCTCGCGGCCTTCCGCGCGCTGCTCGCGTGCGATCTCCAGGGAGCGGCGAACGACGTTGGCGTTGAACGCGCCGGCCAGGCCGCGGTCACCGGTCAGCGCGACCACCGCCACGGTCTTCACATCACGGCGGGCCAGCAGCGGCTGGTCGCTGAGATCGCCGGTGGCGGCTGCAACGTCCACCGTCAGCTGCTGCATGCGGTCCGCGTAGGGCCGCAGCGCCTCGATCCGGGCCTGGGCGCGGCGCAGGCGCGAGCCCGCGACCAGCTCCATGGCCTTCGTGATCTTCTTGGTGTTGTTGACGGAGCTGATCCGCCGCTTGATGTCCTGCTGGGTGGCCATCAGACGGCGACTGTGACTTCTGTCTCCGTGGGCTGGAAGCTCTCGGAGAGCGACTCGGCCGCCTTGCGCAGCTCGGCCTCGGTCTCGTCGGACAGCTCGCCGGTGTCGCGGATGGCGGTCAGTACCTTGCCGCCCGCCTCGAGGTAGGAGATCAGCTCGGCCTGGAAGCGGGGCACGTCGGGCACATCGACCGGGTCGAGAAACCCGTTGGTGGCGGCCCAGATCGATGCCACCTGGTTCTCGAATGGCCACGGGTTGTACTGCGGCTGGTTGAGCGTCGCCACCAGCCGCTGGCCGCGCTTCAGCTGCTGCTGGGTGGCCTCGTCCAGCTCGGACGCGAACTGCGCGAAAGCCTCCAGCGAACGGTAGGACGCAAGGTCGAGGCGGAGGCGGCCGGCCACCTTGCGCATCGCCCTGCGCTGGGCGTTGCCGCCCACGCGCGACACGGAGATGCCGGCGTTGATGGCGGGGCGTACGCCCGAGAAGAACAGGTCCGGCTGCAGGAAGATCTGACCGTCGGTGATCGAAATCACGTTGGTCGGGATGTACGCGGAGACGTCGCCCGCCTGGGTCTCGATCACCGGCAGCGCCGTCAGCGATCCCGCGCCCAGCTCGTCGGACAGCTTCACCGCCCGCTCCAGCAGCCGCGAGTGCAGGTAGAAGACGTCGCCCGGGTAGGCCTCGCGGCCGGGCGGGCGGCGCACCAGCAGCGACATCTGGCGGTAGGCGTCGGCGTGCTTGGACAGGTCGTCGTACATCAGCAGCGCGTGCTTGCCGTTGTAGAGGAAATACTCGCCCATCGCGCAGCCCGCATACGGGGCCATGTACTTGATCGGGGCAGCCTCCGAGGCCGGCGCCGAGACGATGATCGTGTAGTCCATCGCGCCGGCCGATCGCAGCGTCTCCTCGACCTGGCGCACGGTCGACGCCTTCTGGCCGATGGCGACGTAGATGCAGATCATGTCCTGATCCTTCTGGTTCAGGATCGTGTCGACGCAGATCGCGGTCTTGCCGGTGCCGCGGTCACCGATGATCAGCTCGCGCTGGCCGCGGCCGATCGGGATCATGGCGTCGATGGCCTTGATGCCGGTCTGCACCGGCTCCTTCACCGGCTGCCGGTCGACCACACCGGGGGCCTTGAACTCGAGCGGACGGGTCTCGGAGGTCTCGATCGCGGGGCCGCCGTCGATCGGGTTGCCGAGCGGGTCCACCACCCGGCCGATCAGCGCGTCGCCGACCGGCACCGACATCACCTCGCCGGTGCGTTTGACGGTGTCGCCCTCCTCGATCTTCTCCCAGTCGCCGAACAGCACCGCGGCAACGTTGTCCTCCTCCAGGTTCAGCGCGAGCCCGGTGACGCCGTGGGGCAGCTCCAGCTTCTCGAGCGCGACGCAGGCCGTCAGCCCGTAGATGCGGGCGATACCGTCGCCGATCTGGATAACCGTGCCGACCTCTTCGATGTCGACATCAACCTCATAGCGCTCGATCTCGGACTTGAGGATCGAGGCGATCTCGTCTGGCCGTAGCTTCACGCTTCGCTCCCAACTGGCAGGGGTGTGGTGATCAGTGCGCGGTGGATCTCCTCCAGCTCGCGCTGTACCGAGGCGTCCAGGAGGACGCCGCGGGCACGCAGCACGATCCCGCCGATGATGGCGGGGTCGATCTTCGCCTCGAGCCGTGCGCTCAGGCCGGTGGCCTGCTCGATGCTCTGCTGCAGCTGCTGCACCTGGGCGGGGCCGAGCTCGACGGCGGTGGTGACCTCGATGTCGAGGATGTGTTCCTGCTCGGCGGCCAGCTCGGCGTAGGCGACGGACACGTCGTGCAGCAGCTCCAGCCGGCCGTTGTCGACCAGCACCAGCATCGCGTTTCGCACCAGCGGGTCGGCGTCCTTCAGCAGCGCGGCAACGATCCGCTGCTTGGACTCGTGCGGCAGCCGCGGGTTCAGCAGCGAGCCCAGGGCGGCGCGGTCGGAGGCCAGCGACTCCACGAAATCGCGCAGGTCGGCGTCCACCGCGGGCACGCGGCCGGCCTCCTCTGCGGCGCGGAACAGCGCCTCCGCGTAGACCCGGCCGCCGTGGTCGATCAGCTCCGCCACTACTCGCCACCCTCCGCGGCCGTGCCCGACTCGGCGGGCGCGAACTGGCTGAAGTCGACGTCGGCCATGGCCTCGTCGATCAGCCGCCGCTGCTCGGTCTCGTCCAGCTGGCGGCGCACAACCTTCTCGGCCGTGGCCACGGTCAGGTCGGCCAGCTGGTCGCGGATCGCCTGCAGCGAGGAGCGCGTCTCGGAGTCGATCTCGTCCTTGGCCCGCTTCAGCAGGCGGTTCTTCTCGGCCTCCAGGTCGGCGATGTCGCGGGCGCGCTGCTGCTCGGCTGCGCGCCGCGCCTCCTCGATGATCTTGGTCGCCTCGCGGCGGGAGTCGGCGAGCGCCTGGCGGTACTCGGCCAGCGCCGACTGCGCCTCCTCGCGAGCGTGCTCGGCGGCGTCGATGTCGGCGGCGATGGCGTTGCGCCGCTCGTCGAGCGTGGCCTGGATCGGGCCGAAGGCGAACTTCTTCAGCACGACCAGGACGATCAGGAACGACACGATCGTCCAGAACATCAACCCGAAGTTGATGTCGATCAGGCTCGGTTTTGCGGCTGCCAGGATCAGCATCTGCTCAGGTCCTCCTAGGTGATCGCGTACGCGACGAAGGCCATGCCCAGGGCGTAGAACACGATCGCCTCGGTCAGCGCGAAGCCGAGCCACATCATGCCGGTCAGCTGACCGCGCAGCTCGGGCTGGCGCCCGACGGCTTCGATCGTCTTGCCGAAGATGATGCCGACGCCGATGCCCGGTCCGATGGCGCCGAACCCGGTCGCCAGTCCCAGCACGATGGTTTTTGCTGCAGTGTTGACGTCACCTTGAACAGCCATGGTTCTCCTAGTGTTCGGGGTGGATTGCTCCACCGATGTAGATGGCGGAAAGAGCGGCGAAGATGTAGGCCTGCAGGGCGGCGATCAGGGTCGCCTCCAGCAGGTAGAGAGCGACCCCCATCGGAAAGCCGATGATATGCACGGCAAAGGCGGCGTTGCCGAGCGAGGCCGCCATCAGGGCGCCGACGCCCAGGAACACGGCGATCACGAGGTGGCCGGCCAGCATGTTGAAGAACAACCGGAAGCTGAGCGACACCAGCCGTACGAACTGGGACAGCACCTCGACCACGGCGATCAGGCCGAACAGTATGGCGGCGCCCACGGAGCCGGCCCGCAGCGGCCGCACCGGCGGCAGCCCGGCCGGAATCCAGCTCTTGAAGTAGCCGACAACGCCGTTGTAGCGAATGCCCTCGACGTGGGTGGCCACGAAGGTGACCAGCGTCAGGGTCAGCGCCACCGAAAGGTTCGCCGACGCGGCGTAGATCTGCAGCTTGGGCACGTCGACCCCGAGCAGCTGCACGCTCTCGCCACTGAACGGCAGCGGGATGAATCCGATCACGTTCATCGCCCAGATGAAGATGAAGCAGGTGCCGACGTAGGGGAACCAGATCCGCATCCCCTCCTCGGGCAGCCCGGCCTTGGCGATCTGGGTGTAGGCGGTGTCGTAGACCAACTCCAGGAACGTCTGCCAGCGGCTGGGCTTGGCTTTCAGGCCCTTGCGGATGATCAGCAGAGGTACCAGGATCGCGGTCGCGGCCGACAGCCACAGGTAGACGACGCCCTTGTTGATGTCGAGCCCCAGCGGCAGGTCGACGTAGGGGTGGTTGATGAAGTCGGTGAACTCCGAGACAGGGTTGAAATCGGAGGTGGCAAGCAGCGACAGCATCTACGCGGTCCTGCCGGCGTGCGTGCGGATGTTGCGGTGCGTGAGGATGCGAGTGGCGATGTCGATCGTGACCAGCACCATGAACAGCACCACCGAGGATATCGCCATGGTGCTGTCGTGGCGGGTGATCAGGAACAGCAGCAGCATCCCGATCCAGGGGCGCAGCAGCATGCTCGCGCCCAGCACGCCGACGGCGCGGAGGGCGCCCATCTGCACGGCACGGCGCTCCACCATCACCTGCACGACGCGGTTCCCGGCCCAGATCGCCACCGCCCAGAACCAGCCCTCCAGCGGCAGGCCGGCCAGCGCGAACACGGGCAGGGCCAGGATCGCGAGGATGGCATCCAGGTTGTGGAGGGCGAGCTTCTGGATTGTCGGAGTCTGGGTGCTCATATGTCCCGGTACTGGCGGTAGACGAGGTAGAAGCTGAGCGGCACACCGATGGCGAACCCGACCGCCGCTCCTGCAAGCGCGTTGCCCGCCAACCAGCCGGCGCCGAGCCCGAGAACCGCGCACAGGATCAGCGCAGCGAGGAGGAACATCCCCGCGCCCGCCGCCCTCGCGGCGGGTCGCTGCTCACCCATGTATTGGTCCCGTACTCGCCGCCCTCAACATCCGGCGGGCGCAGGCAGTATGCCAGAAACGGCGACTATGTGACAACCTCGAATGCATGTTGCGATGGCCGCAAACCCGCATAGATCGGGAAAAACTGCGAAAAAGCGCTCATGCGGCCCGCTTGCTTTGTGGCACGTCCTCGCGACCCCGCGTTCGCAGCAGGCCGATCGCTCGCAGGTGCCTCGCCTTCAGTATCTCGAGCAGGTAGATGACATACACCGAGCTGCACACGGCCAGCAGCCCCAGGCCGACCAGCACCCCGACCGCGACCGGGCTCCAGTCGTGCCGGTGGTTGGGGACGAACCGGATCGCCAGCGCCAGCGCGGACAGGATGCAGCACCAGCCGTACAGGTAGAGGGCCGTACGCCGCTGCGAGAAGCCGATGTTCGCGAACCGGTGGTGGAAGTGCCAGCGGTCGGCCTGGTAGATCGGCTGGCCGTGCTTGAGGCGTTTCAGGATCACGAACGAGGTGTCGAGGATCGGCAGCGCCAGCACCATCAGCGGGAACACCAGCGACACGGCCGCGGCCGTCTTCAGGACGCCCTGGATCGCGAGCGCGGCCAGCAGGTACCCCAGCATCAGCGACCCCGAGTCGCCCATGAAGATCGTGGCCGGGTTGAAGTTGTAGATCAGGAAGCCGAAGGCGGCTCCGGCCACGACCGCGCTGATGGCCGCCGCGTCGGCCCGCCCCAGCGACACGGACAGGGCCGCGAAGGTGAGCGAGGCGATGCCGCAGAAGCCGGCGGCGAGACCGTCCAGGCCGTCGATGAAATTCACGATGTTCACGATCGCGACGATCCAGAACACGGTCACCGGGTACTGCCAGACGCCCAAGTCGAAGGCGCCCACGAGCGGCAGGGTGACGTGGTCGATGGTCACCCCGAGCGCCGCCGGGATACACGCGATCAGGACGATGCCGAGCATCTTGGCGCCGGGGTGCAGGGGCCGGATGTCGTCCAGCGCGCCCAGGGCGCACATCAGCGCGGCGCCGGCGATAATCCCCCAGAACCCGTGGCTGTGGCCGAGCGCGGCCGACGGGATCACGATCGCACCCAGGATCGCCAGGCCGCCGAGCAGCGGCGTCGGGCGCTGGTGCATGCGCCGCTCGTCCACCGAGCGGTCGACGATGCCGGTCATCCAGGCCAACTGCGATACGACCGGCGTCAGCAGCACCGCCAGCAGGAACGCGACCGCAAAGCCAACCACGGCCGCCTGATAATCGATCAGCCCGCCGTTCATGTGGGCAAAAGCGTACAGGAGCGGCCGGGCACGCTACCGCGTCCCGTACAGGCGGTCGCCGGCGTCGCCCAGGCCGGGCAGGATGAAGCCCTGGTCGTTGAGCTCGCGGTCGAGCGCCGCGACCACCATCTCGACGTCGGGATGGTCGGCCTCCAGGCGTGCCACGCCGACGGGGACGGCCACCAGCGCCACCATCGTCACCCGGCGCGCGCCCTGCTCCTTGCAGAGGCGGATCGCGGCCGAGGCCGACCCGCCGGTGGCCAGCATCGGGTCGAGCACGATCACGTCTCGCTCGGCCAGGTCGCCCGGTAGCTTGCAGTAGTACTCGACCGGCATCAGCGTCTGCTCGTCGCGGTAGAGGCCGACGAAGCCGACCCGGGCGACCGGGATCAGGTCGAGCACGGCGTCCAGCATGCCGACGCCCGCGCGCAGGACGGCCACCACGCCCAGCTTCTTGCCCGACACGCGGTGCGCGGACGCCACCTCCAGCGGCGTCTGCACCTGGGTCGGCTCCAGCTCGAGGCCGCGGGTGGCCTCGTAGCAGAGGAAGGCCGCCAGCTCGCCCGCCAGCAGGCGGAAGTCGCGGGTGGTGGTGTCGCGGTCGCGCAGCAGACCAAGCTTGTGCTGCACCAGCGGGTGGTCGACGATCGTGAACGGCATCAGATGCTTGGTTCCACGGGATGCGTGGATGCTGGGCGCCGGATGGGGCGCGTTGGACGACGGGAGCGTCCGCAGGGCAGGCTGGGCATGTCCTGGCCGAGGACGATCGTGGCGTCCAGCGTGTCACAGACCAGCTCCAGCGCCGCGTAGCTCGTGGAACCAACCATCCTCACGGCCACTAGATGGTCGAGTACCCGTGCGCGAAGGCCGGGTACAGCGGCCGCGCCGCCATCAGCTCCCGCGTCCGCTCGCGCAGCGCCTTCAGGTCGGCGGCCGGATCCAGCGTCTCCAGGATGATCGCCGCCACCTCGCGCATGTCGTCCTCGTCCAGGCCGCGCATGGTTGCGGCCGGGGTGCCGATGCGGACACCGGACGCGATCGTGGGCGGGCGCTCGTCGTAGGGAACGGTGTTGCGGTTGACCGTAATAGCGACCTCGTGCAGGCGCTCCTCGGCGTCCTTGCCCGACCACCGCGTCGTGCGCAGGTCGAGCTGCAGCAGGTGGTTGTCGGTGCCGTCGGTGAGCAGCCGCAGCCCGCCGTCCATCAGCGACTGGGCCAGTGCCGCGGCGTTCGTGACCACCTGCCGCTGGTAGTCGTGGAAGCCCTCGCTCTGAGCGATCTTGAAGCAGACGGCCTTGGCCGCGACGACGTGGCAGAGCGGGCCGCCCTGCAGCCCCGGGAACACCGCCCGGTCGACGGCCTTGGCGTGCTCGGCGCGCGACAGCACCAGGCCGGCGCGCGGCCCGGCCAGCGTCTTGTGCGTGGTCGACGTGACCACGTCGGCGTGCTCCACCGGGTTCGGGTGCAGGCCGGCCGCGACCAGCCCGGCGAAGTGCGCCATGTCCACCATCACCATGGCGCCCACCTCGTCGGCGATCTCACGGAAGCGGGCGGCGTCGATGACGCGCGGGTAGGCGGACGCGCCGGCCACAATCAGCTTCGGTCGCACCTCGTGCGCAAGCCGCCGCACCTCGTCGAAGTCGATCAGCGAGTCCTCGCGGCGAACGCCGTACGGGTGCACGTCGTAGAGGCGGCCCGAGAAGTTGACCTTGAGGCCGTGGGTGAGGTGACCGCCGTGGTCGAGGCGCAGGCCCAGGATCGCGTCGCCGGGCTCGATCAGGGCGAAGTAGGCGGCCATGTTGGCGGGCCCGCCTGCGTGCGGCTGGACGTTGGCGTGGTCGGCGCCGAACAGCTCCCTGGCGCGGTCGATGGCAAGCTGCTCGACCTCGTCCACCCACTCGCAGCCGCCGTAGTAGCGGTGTCCCGGGTAGCCCTCGGCGTACTTGTTGGTCAGCACCGAGCCGACCGCCTCCAGCACCGCGGGCCAGGTGAAGTTCTCCGACGCGATCAGCTCGAGCTGATCACGCTGGCGGCCCAGCTCGCTGTCGATCAGCCCCGCGATGGCGGGATCGGTCTCGGCCAGCCCGGCCGTCTGGAACTGCCTCAAGGTGTGCTCGGCCGTGGCCACCGGCACCGCCCCCTTCTTCGTCGGATCGGCTCGCGGCGATGCTACTCGATGGGCGCGGCATCCGGCTCAGCCCCGAGCGGTACCACCGGCAGGCCGGCCGCCGCCCAGGCCTCGAAGCCGCCCACCATGTCGGTGGCGCGGTCGAATCCGAGCCGCTGCAGCGTGGCCGCCGCCAGGCTCGAGGAGTAGCCCTGCTGGCACATCACGATCACCGGGCCCGAGTAGACGGCGAACCGCTCGTCGTACCAGGCCGAGCTGGGATCGACCCGCCACTCGAGCACGTTTCGGTGCACCCGGATCGAGCCCGGCACGATGCCACCGGCCACGCGCTGCTCGTGGCTGCGGGTGTCGACGATCACACCGCCCGCCCGCACGGCCTCCTCGGCCTGGTGCGGATCCAGCCGCTGCAGCAGCAGGCGCTCCTGGTCGAGCAGGCGGTCGATCGGGCTGGGCGTGGTCTCCTCGTCGCTCATCGCAGCAGCTCCAGTGCGCGTTCCAGGCCGGGCCCCTCACGAAGGACGCGTGGCTCCGGCCCGGTGACATCGATCACGGAGGACGGTACGCCGCCGAGCGGGCCGCCGTCCACCTCGAATGCGGCCGCCGCGCGGAGCTGCTCCGGTATCTGGTCGAGCCGGGACGGATCGGGCCCGCCGCGCAGGTTGGCGCTTGTCATCAGCAGGCCGCCGGCTCCGTCGGCGAGCCCGGCGACGCCCGGGTCGAGCAGCGGCACGCGCAGGCCGATGCGCTCGGGCGCGTCGCCGCAGAGGTGGGCCAGGCGGCCGGCGGGGTTGGGCACGATCAAGGTGTAGGGGCCGGGCAGCAGCATCCGGCAGGCGGCGGCGGCGGGCGCGCCCATCTCCGGCAGCAGCTCCAGCACGGCCGGCACCGAGCCCATCACTGCGGCCGTGGCCTGGCTCGCCGGCCGCTGCTTGAGCGCGTATAGGCGCCCGCATGCGTCGACATCGGCGGCGGCACAGGCGAGCCCGTAGACCGTGTCGGTCGGCAGCAGCGCCAGGCCGCCGCCGGCCAGCAGCCGCGCCGCATCGGCCGGGACCACTACCGCCACGGCGCCCACACCACCCGCTCGATACCGGCCAGGTCGTGATCGATCCCCGCCTGTCCGTACCCTGCAGCGGCAAGCTCGGCGACCAGCGCGGGCGCCTGGCCGCCGCCGAACTCGAGCGCCAGGCTGCCACCGTCCACCAGCCGCCCCGCGGCCTCGGGCAGCAGCCGCCGGTAGATCTCGAATCCGTCCGGGCCGGCCACGGTGGCCAGCCGCGGCTCGTGCTCGGCCACCTCCGGCTCCAGGTCGGCCATCTCCCGCTCCGACACGTAGGGCGGGTTCGAGACGACCAACCGGAAGCCGTCGCCCGGCACCTGCGCCAGCAGGTCGGAGAGGTGCAGCTCGACGTCCAGGCCCAGCCGCGACGCGTTGGCGGCGGCCACGTCGAGCGCATCCTGGGAGATGTCGCAGGCGACCACCTCGGCGTCCGGGCGCTCGGACTTGAGCGACAGCGCGATCGCGCCGGAGCCGGTGCCGACGTCGACAACGCGCGGGCGCTCGACGCCATCCAGCAGCTCCAGGCAGCGGTCGACCAGCAGCTCCGTCTCGGGGCGCGGCACCAGCACACGCGCATCGACCGCGAGATCGAGACCGCGGAAGCCCCAGCTGCCGATCACATAGGCCACCGGCTCGCGCAGGCCGCGGCGCCGCACCAGCTCCCGGCAGGCGGCCAGCTGGTCGTCGTCGAGCGGGCGCTGGTACTGGGTGTAGAGCTCGATCCGGGAAAGGCCGAGGCCGTGCGCCAGCAGCAGCTCGGCGTCGAGGCGCGGGGTCGGGCTGCCGTGCTGCTCGAGGTAGCCGGTGGAGCGGCGGAGCACCTCCGCCAGGGTGATCACGCTGCCGCTGCCGCCAGCTTCAGGCGCCGTTCCTCGGCCGACAGGGCGTCGGTGAACGGCCCCAGGTTGCCGGCCAGCACGCTCTCCAGGTTGTGCACGGTGAGGTTGATGCGGTGGTCGGTGACGCGGTTCTGCGGGTAGTTGTAGGTGCGGATCTTCTCGCTGCGCTCGCCGGTGCCGATCTGCGACAGCCGCGCCGCCGAGGCCTCCTGCTGGGCCTGCTCGCGGTACATCTCGAACAGCCGCGCGCGCAGGATCTTCATCGCCCGCTCCTTGTTCTGGAGCTGGGAGCGCTCGTCCTGGCAGGTGACGACCAGGCCGGTGGGGAGGTGCGTGATGCGCACGGCCGAGTCGGTCGTGTTCACGGACTGGCCGCCGTGGCCGCCGGCCCGGTAGACGTCGATGCGCAGGTCGTTGGGGCCGATCTCGACATCGACATCCTCGGCCTCGGGCAGCACCGCGACCGTTGCCGTGGAGGTGTGGATGCGTCCCTGCGATTCGGTCTGGGGCACGCGCTGGACGCGGTGCACGCCGCTCTCGTATTTGAAGATGGAGTAGGCGCCGTCGCCGCGGATCTCGAAGGCCAGCTCGCGGAAGCCGCCGGCGTCGCCGCCCGACACGGTCAGCGTGTCGGTCTTGAAGCCGAGCGACTCGGCGTAGCGGCTCAGCATCTGGTACAGGTCGCCCGCAAACAGCGCGGCCTCGTCGCCGCCGGTGCCGGCGCGCAGCTCGACGATCACGTCCTTGTCGTCGGCGGGATCGCGCTCCAGCATCTCGGCGCGCAGCTCCTCTTCGAGCTCGGGCAGCTCGGTGCGGGCCTCGTTCAGCCGCTCCTGGGCAAGCGCGCGGATCTCCTCGTCGCCGTCGGAAAGCATCTCGTCGGCCTCCGCCTGCTGGGCGGTCAGCTCACGCCAGCGGCGGGCCATGTCGCGGGCCCGCGACAGCTGCTTGTGGCGGCGGGCGACGTCGGCATAGCGCTTCTGGTCGGCGATCAGCTCGGGGTCGCCCAGCTGGCGCTCCAGCTCGGCGAAGCTGCGTTCGATCTCGGCGACCAGCGGTTCCACGTGGAATGGAGGATACCGAGCGGGGACTACGCCATGACTTCGACGCGGCTCACGCCGCGCTCAGCCTGCGACCGCTCCTCCGCCGCCAACACGTCGCGGAGGGCGTTGATCGAGACCTCGACCTGGTCGAGCGTCGGCTCGCGCGTCGTCAGCGACTGCAGCCACAGCCCCGGCGCCAGCAGCTTGCGGACGATCGGGTTGTCCGGGTGCCGGGCGCCGAAGCGGATCAGCTCGTATGCGAGCCCCGCAATGACGGGCAGCAGCAGCACCCGCGAGGCGATCAGGACCGGCCAGGCCGGGCGGCCCACCAGCGCGAACACGAACACGGCGATCACCATCACCCACAGCAGGAATGCGGTCCCGCAGCGCAGGTGGATCTTGGAGTAGGTCTGGACGCGCTCGGGCGTGAGCTCGGCGCCGTCCTCGTAGGCGTTGATCGCCTTGTGCTCGGCCGCGTGGTACTGGAAGACGCGGTTCAGGTCGGGGATCAGGCCGATCACGTACAGGTAGCCGATCAGCAGCGAGACACGGATCACGCCCTCGACCAGCACGAACAGGATCGTGTTGTGGATCGGCAGCAGATCGGTCAGGATCGCAGGCGAGACCTTGAACACGATCACGGTGAACCCGATCGCGACCGCGAAGGCGAAGATCATCTGGCCGCGGGTGATCTCGCCGGTGGGCAGGCCGTCGTCGCCCTCCTCGATGGATGCGACGCTGGCCGAGATGGCGAGCGCGCGGAAGCCGATGGCCAGCGACTCGCCCAGGGCCACGACGCCGCGGATCACGGGCAGCCGCAACCAGCGGCGGCGCGAGGCGGGGCTGGTGACCGGGTTGCTGACGCACGAGACGCCGCCGTCCGGCCGCCGCACGGCGACGGACCACGACGACGGGGTGCGCATCATCACGCCTTCGAGAACCGCCTGACCACCGACATTCGCGCTCATCTTCGCAATCATTGTCGGCACGACGCAGGCGCGCAATGAGCGCCGGCGTTACGTGCTATGAGGAGGAGCGAGCCTGGCGGCGGCGGAAGCGCTCCACGCGACCGCCCGTGTCCACCAGCTTCTGCTTGCCGGTGTAGAACGGATGGCACTCTGAGCAGATCTCGACCGACAGCTCGGGCTTGGTCGAACGCGTCAGAAACTCGTTGCCGCACGAGCAGTGCACCCGGGCGACCACATATTCGGGATGGATCTCAGTCTTCATACGTTCACTGTAGCAGCGGCTGCAAGCGCTCCACGGCGGCCGAAACGGCCTCCTCGCCGGCATCCAGATGCGTCACGAAACGCACGGTGCGTGGGCTCAGGTCGGCACACAGCACGCCGGCCTCCGCCATCTCGGCGACCAGCGCCGCGGCGTTCTCGCCGGCCGGGACGGCGCCGAACACGATGTTGGTCTCGACGCTCTCGGGATCCACCTGCAGGCGACGCGAGCCGGCCAGACCCTCGGCCAGGGCACGGGCGTTCGCGTGGTCGTCGGCCAGGCGGTCGACGTGGTGCCGCACAGCGTGCAGGGCGCCGGCCGCGATGATGCCGGCCTGTCGCATGCCGCCGCCCAGCAGCTTGCGGCTGCGGCGGGCGGTCTCGATCAGGTCGGCGTCGCCGACGACGGCCGACCCGACGGGGGCGCCCAGGCCCTTCGAGAAGCAAACCGACACCGAGTCGACGTCGCGCACGATCCGGGCGGGGTCGCTGCCGGAGGCGACGGCGGCGTTCCAGAGCCGTGCTCCGTCCATGTGCAGGCGCATGCCGCGCTCGTGGGCGAAGGCGGCGACGGCGTCGATCCGATCCTGCGGGAAGATCAGGCCGCCCTGCTCGCCGATGGTGTTCTCGATGCAGATCAGGTGCTGGCGGGCGTGGTGCTCGTCGGCCGGGTCGCGCAGCCACGGCTCCAGCTGATCGGGGCCGGGCAGCCCGCGCTCGCCGGCGATCATGCGCGTCTGCACGCTCGACAACACCGCAACGCCGCCGGCCTCGTGGACGATCACATGGGCCAGCTCGTGGACCAGGATCTCGTCGCCGGGCCTGGTCTGGCAACGGATCGCGATCTGGTTGCCCATGGTGCCGGAAGGGACGTAGAGGGCCGCTTGTTTGCCGAGCATGGCCGCCACCTCGCGCTCGAGCTCGATCACGGTGGGGTCGTCGCCCCAGACGTCGTCGCCGACCTCGGCGGTGGCCATCGCCTCGCGCATGGCGGGTGTGGGACGGGTGACGGTGTCGGAGCGAAGGTCGATCGGCTGCATGGCGCTGGAGCGTATCCTGTCCGCATGGCGCTTGAGATGCGAGCCGTCTGCGAGCGGTGCGACACGCCGCTGGGGCACGGTGACGACGCCCGGATCTGCAGCTTCGAGTGCACGTTCTGCCCGGACTGCGCCGAGCAGATGCAGCACACGTGCCCGAACTGCGGCGGCGAGCTGGTGGCGCGGCCGCGGCGGCGGTAGCCGCGCATCCGCCGAGCGGGCTCGGGTAGCATCGCCGGCATGGCAGCGCGGCGGCCGAGCGCATACCCACCTCCGGTCAAGGTGGGCGAGTTCGTCCAGGCTCCGGAGGCGGAGGAGGACGAGCGCATCGACGTGGGCGTGGTCTTCGTCGGGGCCGGCCCGGCGGGGCTGGCCGGAGCGATCCGGCTGGGACAGCTGCTGGCGGAGGATCCAGCGACGGCCGAGCGGCTGGGCGAGACGCCGATCGCGGTGCTCGACAAGGGGCGGGTGGTGGGAGCGCACCTGCTGTCGGGCGCGGTGGTGAACCCGTCGGCGCTGCGCGACCTGCTGCCAGGCCAGGACGTGGCGGCGCTGCCGGGCTGCTTCGGGCCGGTCACGAAGGAAGCCGTGTACCTGATGAGCAAGTCGTTCGAGGTGCGGATCCCGACGCCGCCGCCGTTCCACAACAAGGGCAACCTGGTGTTCTCGCTGTCGCAGCTGGGGCGGCACATGGCGGAGCTGGCGGAGGAGCAGGGAGCGATGGTGCTGCCGGAGACGGACGCACAGCGGCTACTGGTGGCGGACGGTGCGGTGCGCGGTGTCAAGACAGGCGACAAGGGGCTGGGGCGCGAGGGCGAGCCGCTCGGGTCGTACGAGCCGGGCGTGGAGGTGCACGCCCAGGCAACGGTGTTGTCAGAGGGGACGCAGGGGCACCTGGCACGGGCGGCGATGGAGCGGTTCGGGCTGAGGGGCGAGTACCCGCAGGCGTGGAGCCTGGGCGTCAAGGAGGTGTGGCGGGTGGCGAAGCCGCTCGACCACGTGATCCACACGCTGGGCTGGCCGTTTCGGACGACGCGCAAGGATCGCGAGATCGGGGGCAGCTTCATCTACCCGATGGGGCCGGACATGGTGGCGATCGGTCTGGTGCTGGGGCTGGACTACCGGGACTCGACGCTGTCGGTGCACGACTCGCTGCAGCTGTTCAAGACGCATCCGATGGTGCGGCAGCTGCTGGAGGGCGGCGAGCGGATCGGATGGGGCGCAAAGACGATCCCGGAGGGCGGGTTCCTGGCGCTGCCGTCGAGCCTGTCAATGCCGGGGGCGGTGCTGACCGGAGACAGCGCGGGGTTCGTGAACGTGCCCAAGCTGAAGGGGATCCACTACGCGATGCGGTCTGGGATGCTGGCGGCGGAGGCGATCTACGAGCAGCTCAAGGCGGGGCGTGATCTGTCGGCACCGGACGCGCTGGCGGGGTACGACCAGCGGGTGCAGTCGAGCCACATCTGGAGCGACCTCAAGAAGGTCAGGAACATGCGCCAGGCGCTGGGCAAGGGGTTTGCGGTGGGCGGGCCGATCGGCGGGCTGATGGACATCAGCCGCGGCGCGCTGCCGCCGGGCAACTGGAAGTTCCACGGCGACGCGGAGGCGGCGGTCGAGCCGCATCCGGGCAAGCGGGTGTACCCGGCGCCGGACGGGAAGCTCACGTTCGACAAGCTCTCGAGCGTGTTCCTGTCTGGCAACCGCAGCAGGGACGACCAGCCGAACCACATCCGCGTCCAGGAGAACGTGCCGCGCGAGGTGGCCGAGGCTTGGGTGGCGATGTGCCCGGCGGCGGTCTACGAGATCGGACGCGACGACGGCGGGCCGACCGTGCAGCTGAAGCTGGCGCCGTCGAACTGCGTGCAGTGCGGGGCGATCACCGCCAAGGGCGGCCGGCTGACGCCGCCCGAGGGTGGCAGCGGCCCCGAGTACTCGAACATGTAGCCGGCCGGCTCGCAACGACTGCCACGAATGCAACACCGGTGCCAGGCGCAGGTGTTGCGCCGACCGGCTGCAACCGTGCTGTGGCGCGGGTCACGAGCACGTGGCGCGATCGCAACGGGAGCCGTCACGGCAGTTCGCCGGATCTGGCTCTGCGGGGGGAATCCAGGGACGTCGCAACGACTGCCACGAATGCAACAGCGGTGCCAGGCGCAGGTGTTGCGTGACCGCGGCGTTACGCGGCCGTGACGGGCGCGTCCAGCCAGCCCACGACCTGGAACCAGTGCGGATCCGGCAGCGGGTTCTGCTCGACGCGCATGCCCAGTCGCCGCATGACCGCGATCGACGCCAGGTTGTCGCGCTCGGTGGTGGCGACGATCCGGGCCAGGCCGAGCTCGGCGAAGCCGTGGTCGATCACGGCCCGCGCCGCCTCGGTGGCGTAGCCACTTCCGCGGTGCTCGGGCGCGACCGCCCAGTACAGCCCGACCTCGGGGCGCAGACGGTCCGCCGGCCCGATCGCGCCCCCGAAACCCGGTAGCTGGGCGAACGGCCCCATCGAAGGCACGACCCCAACCATCCCCACCAGTTCGCCGCCGTCGCGCAGGCAGATCGCACGCTCGCCGTACGGTGGCTGGCGCAGGGCCTCGAGCTGCGCGTAGGTGGCCGCCGTCCACTCAAGCCAGCCCGGGTGCGGCTCGCCCGCCACCGCCCGCACCGCGTCGGCGTCTCCCGCCGACAGCGGGCGCACCCGCAACCGTTCCGTCTCGAGCACCGGCAGCCTCACGGTGGCGAGGCTACCCGGTCTCGGCCCAGTCCCGCTCCAGGTCGACCACCACGTGCGTGATCGGCACGTCGAACTTCTCCTCGGCCCGCTCGACCGTCTTCTTCTCCAGCCAGTTCGACCGCTCCCGCGGATGCGTCGAGATCACGATCTCGTCGGCGTCGAACTCGAACAGCGCATCCTCGATCGCCCGCACCGGGTCGCTGTCACCCACCGCCCCGCGCGCCCGGATGCCGCTCGCCTGCAGGTGCTCGATCGATTCCGCCAGCCGTTGCTCCGCGCCCTCGCGTGCCTTGTCCACGTCGGCGAACAGGTGCCGCAGCCGCGTGTTCAGCGCCGGCGCGACGACCAGCACCTCGGCCCCGTCCGCCGCGCGAGCGCGCAGGTCATCGAGCAGCTCACGTCCCGCCACGGTCTCGTTGGCGACCACAAGGATCCGCCGTTCGGCCATGGCCGGACACTAGCGCACGATCGTGACGATCGCAGCTAACCGCTACCGCGCCGCCAGCGCCTCCGTCAGCTTCGGCATCACCGTCAACACATCCCCGACCACGCCCAGGTCGGCGAACTCGAAGATGGGCGCGTTCACGTCCTTGTTGATCGCCACGATCACGCCGGCGTTGGCCATCCCCACCTTGTGCTGGATCGCCCCCGAGATGCCGCAGGCGACATACAGCTTGGGCGACACCGTCTTGCCGGTCTGCCCCACCTGCATCGAGTACGAGGTCCAGCCCGCGTCGACCACGGCCCGCGTCGCCGCCACCTCACCGCCCAGCGCCTTGGCCAGCTGCTCCACCACCGGGATGTTCTCCGGCCCGCCGATGCCGCGGCCGAACGCCACCAGCACGTCCGCCTCGGTGATGTCGACGCCGCCCGTCTCGGCCTGCTCGCGCCCGGCCATGCGCGCCGCCGACGACCACTCCTGCACCGTCACGGCCACCCGCTCCACCGGCGCCGTGGCGGTCCCGGTCGGCTCCGATGCGAACGCGTTCGCGCGCCCCAGGATGATCGCCGGGGACGACGCAAACGTCGACTCGACCATCACCGTGTCGCCCAGCGCCGGTCGCACAGCGACCGCGCCGCCGTCGCCCAGCGTGAAGTCGGTCGTCTCGCAGTTGATGCCCGAGCCGACCCGCGCCGCCAGCCCGGCGGCCACGTCGGCCGAGACGACGCCGGCGCCGAACAGCACCGCGTCGGCCTCCCGCGCGTGCGGCTCCAGCGCATCCACCAGCGGCTGCGGCAGCCCCGCCAGCGCCGCGTCGTCTGCGACCAGCACCTTGGACGCGCCGTACGCGCCCAACCCGCCCGCCCAGGCGTCGTCGATGCCGGAGCCGCCCACGAACGCGGCCACCTCGCCACCCAGCGACGCGGCCTTCGCCAGCACGCCCAGGCTGTTCGGGTTGAACGCGCCCTCGTCGTGATCCATGAACACGATCGTCGCCATCTAGATCACGCCCCGCTCGGCCAGGAACTCGACGATCGCGCCGGCCGAGTCTCCGCCCGTATCCTCGATCCGCCGCCCCTCCTGCTTGGCCGGCGGCGGCGACACGCTGCGCACCACGCTCCTCGCCCCGGCCTCACCCACCCGCGACGGGTCGATCCCGGCGTCCGCGGCGGAGACCTGGTCGGTCGGCTTCTTCTTGGCTCCCATGATCGCCTTGATCGAGGGCAGCCGGGGCGTGTTGATCGCATCCGACACCGAGATCACCGCCGGCAGCGGCGCCTCGATCACGTCGTAGCCGTGCTCGGTCTGGCGCTTCGCGCGCAACGTCCCACCCTCGAGCGACAGCGACGCCACCTGCGTCACCAGCGGCCTGCGCAGGTGATCGGCCACCGCCGCCGCCATCACGTAGCAGTCGGCGTCCGACGCCTGCTGGCCGAGGATCACGAGGTCGGCGCTCTGCCCCTCGAGCACCGTCGCAAGCGCGTACGCGGTACCGCTGATGTCGGACCCGGCCAGCGCGGGATCGGTCAGCAGCACGACCCGGTCGGCGCCCAGCGCCAGCGCCTTCTGCAGCGGCCGCTGGGCGTTCTCGCGGCCCATGCAGACGGCCACGATCTCCTCCACCTCATGGCCCGCCTCGCGCAGCTTGATCGCCTCTTCCAGGCCGTGCACGTCGAACGGATTCAGCTCGCTGTCGCCCGACCGGTCGAGCCGGTACGTGGACGGGTCGAGCCGCTTCGCGCTGGTCGCGCTCGGCACCTCTTTCACGCAGACTGCGATGTTCAACCCTCTCCCCCTGCTTCGTATGCTGGTTGCATTACTTGCCGATGAACGTCGGCGTGCGCTTCTCCACGAACGCGCGCAGTCCCTCGCGGGCGTCGTCGGTCGAGAACATCAGCGAGTAGAGATCCGCCTCGTGCACGAGGTTGCCGCCGATGTCGCCGTGCAGCGCACGGTTCGTGGACTCCTTCGCGTAGTAGAGCGCCACCGGGCTCTTCGATGCCATCTGCTGCGCCAGCTCCATCACACGCGACATCAGCTCGGCGCTCGGGTAGACGTGCTGCACCAGCCCCCGCTCCAGCGCCTCGGCCGCGTCCACCATGCGCCCGGTCAGGATCAGCTCCTTGGCGTAGCCGATGTTGGTGGCACGGGCCAGCCGCTGCGTGCCGCCCCATCCGGGAATGATGCCAAGGTTGATCTCGGGCTGCCCGAAGCGGGCGTTCTCGCTGGCCAGCCGCACGTCGCAGGCCAGCGCGATCTCGCAGCCGCCGCCCAGCGCGTAGCCGTTGACCGCGGCGATCGTGGGCTTGCGCATCGTCTCCAGCTTGTGCGCGATCTCCTGCCCCAGCTCCGAGTAGTCGCGCGCCTCGAGCGGCGTCTTTCCATCCATCTCCTTGATGTCGGCCCCGGCGATGAAGGCGCGGTCGCCGGCACCGGTCACCACGATCACGCCGCACGCGGGGTCGCTGCCGAGATCCTCGAGCGTCGCCAGCAGCTCCTCCAGGAGCGCCGTATTGAGCGCGTTCAGCACGTCCGGCCGGTTCACGGTGACCACCGATACGCGCCCCTCTGCGACGATCCGCAGGCCCGCCATCAGGAGGCCAGCCTGGTCTCGAGGAAGTCGACGATCGCGGCGGTGGGCGCCCCGGGCGTGTACACCTCGGCCACGCCCTGCTGCTTCAGCACGGGGATGTCGTCGGCCGGGATGGTGCCACCCAGCACCACCAGCACGTCATCGGCGCCCTGCTCCCTGAGCAGCTCCATGATGCGCGGCACCAGCGTCATGTGCGCGCCCGACAGGATCGACAGGCCAACCGCATCGGCATCCTCCTGGATCACGGTCTCGACGATCTGCTCCGGGGTCTGGTGCAGACCGGTGTAGATCACCTCCATGCCCGCGTCGCGCAGGGTGCGGGCGATGATCTTTGCTCCGCGATCGTGCCCGTCCAAGCCGGGCTTCGCGACGACGACTCGAATCGGGCGGTCCATGTCGTCTGCGAGTCTACCGAGCGCACCCGGTACGGGAGTCACTCGGTCTCGGCAGGCGCGAACGCGACCAGCAGCTCCAGCCGCTGCTCGATCGAGTGGAAGCGGTGCTCGACGTGCTTGGCGACGAACACCACGGAGCCGGCCTGCACCGCGCGATCTTCGCCGCCCACGCCGATCTGGGCGCGCCCGGCCATCACGTAGTAGATCTCGTCCTGCTGGTGCGGCCCCTGCGGGTCGTCCGCGCCCGCCTCGAGCACGTACAGCCCGGCGCTGATCGAGGGCACGCGCAGGAACTCCTGGTAGAGCCGGCCTGCGGCCACGCGCTCGGCCTCGACCTCTGCGATCTCGTAGGCGTCCACGCCGCCAACCCTAGAACACGGGCGTCTCGCGGTATACGCCCCACACCGATCGCAGGGCGTCGCAGATCTCGCCCTCGCTGGCGTAGGCCCGCGCGCACTCGATCAGGTGCGGCATCACGTTCTCGTCCGTGGCCGCGGCCCGCTGCAGGCCGGCCAGCGCCGCGTCCACCCCGTCCTGGCTGCGATCGTCGCGCACCGCCCGCAGCCGCGCCACCTGCCGCTCCTCGACCTCGAACGGCACCTGCAGCGTCTCGAGCGGCTGATCGTCGCCCTCGGTGAACGAGTTCACGCCCACGATCGCTCGCCGGCCCGACTCCACCTCCTGCTGGAACTGGAAGCTGGCCTCCGCGATCTCGCGCTGGAAGAAGTTCTCGTTCAGCGCCGGCACGACGCCGCCCAGCCGGTCGATGCGGTCGAAGTAGTCGTAGGCCTGGCGCTCCAGCTGGTCGGTCAGCGACTCCACCAGCCATGAGCCGCCCAGCGGGTCGGCGATGCTGGTCACGCCGGTCTCGTGCGCGATCACCTGCTGGGTGCGCAGCGCCAGGCGCGCGGCATGCTCGGTGGGCAGGGCAAGCGCCTCGTCGTAGCTGTTGGTGTGCAGCGACTGGGTGCCGCCCAGCACGGCCGCCAGCGCCTCGATGGCGGTGCGCACGATGTTCACCTGGGGCTGCTGGGCCGTCAGCGAGACGCCGGCGGTCTGGGTGTGGAACCGCATCAGCAGCGCGCGCTCGGTCTTGGCGCCGTAGCGCTCGCGCAGCACCCGCGCCCAGATCCGCCTGGCCGCGCGGTACTTGGCGATCTCCTCGAAGAAGTCGATGTGCGCGTTGAAGAAGAACGACAGCCGCGGCGCGAACTCGTCGACGTCCAGCCCGCGCGCGATCGAATGCTCGACATAGGCGAAGCCATCGGCCAGCGTGAAAGCCAGCTCCTGGGCGGCGGTCGCTCCCGCCTCGCGGATGTGGTAGCCCGAGATCGACACCGGGTGCCAGCGCGGCATGGTGCGGGTGCACCACTCGATCATGTCGATCATCAGCCGCATCGACGGCTCCGGCGGGAAGATCCACTCCTTCTGGGCGATGTACTCCTTGAGAATGTCGGCCTGGATGGTGCCGCCCAGCCGCTCGGCGGGGACGCCCTGGCGCTCGGCCACGCACACGTACTGGGCGAGCACGATCGCGGCCGGCGCGTTCACGGTCATCGAGGTGGTGACCTGGTCGAGCGGGATGCCCCGGAACAGGTCCTCCATGTCGGCCAGGGTGTCGACGGCGACACCCTCGCGGCCGACCTCGCCCAGCGCGCGGGCGTGGTCGGAGTCGTAGCCCATCAACGTGGGCATGTCGAAGGCAGTCGAGAGGCCGGTCTGGCCGTGCTCGAGCAGGTAGCGGAACCGCCGGTTGGTCTCCTCGGCGGTGCCGAAGCCGGCGAACTGGCGCATCGTCCAGGTCCTGCCGCGGTACATCGACTCGTAGACGCCACGGGTGAACGGGTAGCTGCCGGGATCGCCCAGGTCGCGGTCGTAGTCGATCGGTGTCGTCTCGGGGGTATACAGTGGCTCCAGCGGGATGCCGGATATGGTCGAGTGCTGATCCGCGGCTGCGCCGTCGGGGTCTGGGACGCGGGCGGTCGCCATGTCGGCAGGATATACCCCGTCTTCGGCTGTCCTCGTAGCCATGGGAAACCCTTGACGCTCAGGCCAGCGAGCTCCCGGGCTGCCACAGCACGTCGCCGCGGCCCTCGTCGTTGTGGACGCGGGCGAGGATGAACAGCAGGTCGGACAGCCGGTTCAGGTAGGACAGCGCGTGCGGGTTGACCGTCGCCTCGGATGACAACGCGACCACGTGGCGCTCGGCGCCACGGCAGACGGTGCGGGCCAGGTGCAGGGCCGCCGACTGGGGCGTGCCGCCCGAGAGCACGAAGCTGGTGAGGGGCGCCAGCCGCTCCCCCTGCTGGTCGCAGGCCGCCTCGAGCGCGGCAACATGCTGCTCGGTGATGCGGAGCCGCGACTTGCCGTGACCGCGCTCGGTGTCGACCGGCACCGCCAGATCGGCGCCGAGATCGAACAGGTCGTTCTGGACGCGGCGCAGCAGATCGACGGAGGCCGGCTCCAGCCCGGTGGCGATCGCAACGCCGATGGCGGCGCCGGTCTCATCGACCGTGCCGTAGGCCCAGATCCGGGCCGAGCTCTTGGACACGCGCTCACCGTCGCCAAGCGACGTCTCGCCCGCGTCGCCGGCGCGCGTGTAGATGCGGTCGAGGCGAACCATCGCCAGACAGGGTACTTCCCCACGCGGACACGGGTCAGGCGATCTGGGAGCCGCCGCGGCGCACCGCGGCGATGGCATCGGCCATGCGCCGGAGGTCATCCTCGCTGCGGGTGAAGGCGGGGGCGTCCATCGCGATCGGCCGGCGTTCGAAGGGATCGCCCGGGAAGCGCGGGTAGAGGTGAAGGTGCAGGTGCGGGATCGAGTTGCCGTGGATGTCGTAGTTCATCTTCCCGGGCTCGAGCAGGGAGCTGAGCGCGCGGGCAACGGCCATCGACTCGCGCCAGAACGCGACCATCTCGTCGTCCGGCAGCTGGAACGGCTCCTCCACGTGGCGCCTGGCCACTACGCACGCGTAGCCCGGCAGCACGGCGACCGGCGGTGCCGAAACCCACGTGGTGTCCAGCTCGGCGATCACGTCCAGCGGATGGCCCTTCGCGCAGATCGGACATCGGGTGCGTTCGATCGCCGACACCGGTGCGAGCATACATTCGCCGAGACCCGGATACCGTGTCGCGATGAGCCCCCGCCCGCGAACGACGCTGATCATTGCTGTCATCGCCCAGGCAGCGGTGTCCGTCGTGCAGTTCGGCCTGCCCGCCATCGGCGTGGACATCCAGAACACGTTCGGCCTGGGTCCGGCAGGGTTCGGCGCCGTGTTCGCGGCGGTGGGCCTCGGCTCCGCAGTCGCGCTGATCCCCGCAGGCATGCTGGTCGATTGCTTCGGCGCCCGCCCCGTGCTCCTGCTCGGCGCCGCCATCAACCTCTGCGCCTACCTCGCGGCATCGGTCGCGCCGAACGCCGCGCTGTTCGCCGCCGCCATCTTCCTGGCCGGCATCGGCTCGTCCGCCGTGCCGGTGGCCGGCATGAGCAGCCTGCTGCGCGAGTTCCCACCTGAGCGGCGCGGGATCGCCCTGGGCTGGCGCCAGCTGGCCGTCCCCATGGGCGGCGCCATCGGCGCGGCCGCGCTGCCGCTGCTGGCCCACGTCGGCGGCGTGCGGCTGGCCCTGATCGTGACCGCCTTCGCAACCGCCTCCACCGCCAGCGTGTTCGCGTGGCTGTCGGCCGCCGGCGGCGGCACCGCCCGGCGCATGCGGCTGGACGGCGCGCTGACCGCGCGCGGGATGCGTCCGCTGCTGGTGGTGGGCCTGCTCTACGTCTACGCGCTCGGCGCGTCGCTCACCTACATCGTCGCCGCGGCGCGCGACGACGGCCTCGGCACGGCCGAGGCGGGCGCGCTGTTCGTGGTGCTCAACCTCTCGGCCGCGGCATCGCGGCTGGTCTGGGGCCGGATGGCCGACCGCGGCGGCGGCACCCGCCGGGTGCGCACCCTGATCGAGTGCGGGATGCTGGCCGCCGTGGCCGGGCTGGCGATGGCCCCGGTGCTCCACCTCGGTTTGCTGGTGGCCGTGCCCGTCACCGTCGCGCTGGGATTCGGGTGCTTCGGCTGGAACGGCGTGCTGTACGTCACCGCCGGCGAGCTGGTCGGCCCCGACCGGGCCGCACGCGCGGTGGGCGTGGCATCGACCATGGTGTTCGGCGCCGGCGCGCTGGCCGCGCCCGTCTCGGGGCTGGTTGCCGAGCACGCCGGCTACGACGCGATGTGGCTGACGGCGGCGGCCTCCTCGGCGGCGGGAGCGGCATTCGCCTGGCGCGCCCTGGGATGGATGCGGCGGCCACGCACCGGGGCGGCGGTCGGCGCCACGGCACGCTAGATCGACCCTAGGGCCTGCTGGTCAGCTCCAGCTCCCGTGCCGGCACCGGGTGGCCGAGCAGGTAGCCCTGGCCGAGGTCGCACCCGTGCTCGAGCAGGAAGTCGAGCTGCTCCTGCGTCTCGATGCCCTCCGCAAGCGGCTGCAGGTCGAGGCTGTGCGCCAGCTGGATGATCGCGACCACGATCGCCGCGGCGCCGCGGTCGTGTGGCAGATCGGCCACGAACGACCGGTCGATCTTGAGCGTGCTGACCGGCAGCTGCCGCAGCCGCTCCAGCGACGAGTGCCCCTTGCCGAAGTCGTCGATCGCCATCTGCACTCCGTGCGCGCGCAGCAGTGACAGCGTGTGGGCGGCACGGGCGGGCTGCACCATCACGGTCGACTCCGTCACCTCGATCATCATGCGGCTTGGATCGACCCCGGCGCGACCGGTCGCGTCCAGCAGCATCTCGACGATGCTCGGCCCCCACAACCCGGGAGGCAGGTTGAACGACACCACCAGGTCCGCGCCCTGGTCGCTCCACTCGCGCGCCTGCCGGCAGGCCCCCTCGATCACCCGCCGCGTCATCGGCTCGATCAGCCCCGACCGCTCCGCCAGCGGCACAAACTGCTCGGGCAGCACCAGCCGCCCATCGCTGTCGCGCCACCGCACCAGCGTCTCCGCCCCGACCAGCCGCCGGCTCTCGAGCTCCACGATCGGCTGGAAGTGCAGCTCGAACTCGTCCCGCTCGACGGCCCGGCGCAGGTCGCCCATCATCGCCAACCGCCCCCGTGCCTTGCCCGGCTCGATCGCGGCCGCCTCGTTCTCGATCAGGCCCTTGCCGATGTACATCGCCGTGTCGGCGTTCCGCAGCAGCTCGTCACGGTCGGTGGCGTCGATCGGGTAGATGCTGACGCCGATGCTCAGGCCCACGTGCACGTCCGTGTCGGCCACCAGGAACGGCGTCTCCAGCACGCTTCGCACCTTGTTCTCGATCGCCGACACCACCTCCAGCGCACGCGGCACGATCGTCTCGCCGCCGTCCAACTCCAGGTCCGGCACCAGCACCAGGAACTCGTCGCCGCCCTGGCGGGCGACGATGTCGGTGGCGCGCGTGACCGACTTCAGCCGCGCGCCGAAGTCGCGCAGCAGGGCGTCGCCCGCCTCGTGCCCGAAGCTGTCGTTGATCAGCTTGAAGTTGTCGAGGTCGATGAACAGCACGGCCACGCCGAAGTGGTGGCGATCGGCCCGCGCCAGCGCCAGCGCCAGGTGCTCATGGAACATCGAGCGGTTGGGCAGCCCGGTCAGCTGGTCGTGATAGGCGAGGTGCTCGATCTGCGCCTGTGCCCGCATCTGCTCGGTGATGTCGCGCGCGATCGCCGACACCGCCACGATCTGGCCGGAGTCGTCGACGATCGGCGATACCGTCAGCGACACGTCAACCGTCGAGCCGTCCTTGCGGACGTGCACGGTCTCGAACTGATCGATCTGCTGGCCCCGCCCCACGCGGGACAGCACGTCGGCGATCTCGTCGACCCCCTCCTCGGTGGCCAGCATCCCGGCCGCCCGGCCCACCGCCTCCTCGGCCGCGTAGCCGTAGAGCAGCTCTGCGCCTCGGTTCCAGGTGAGGATGGTGCCGCCCAGCGTCTGGGACAGGATCGCGTCGTTGGTGGTCTCGACGATCGCGGCCAGGTGGCGCATCGCCGCCTGGGCGGCGCGGCTGGCGGTGACATCGCGCAGGTAGACGGTGAACGACGGCGGCCCGGGCAGGTCGATCTGCGTGATCGCCAACTCCACCGGAAACTCGCGCCCGTCGCTGCGCCGCCCGATCGCCTCGGTAGGCAGGCCCAGCAGCCGCGGCAGCTGCCCGGCCAACAGCGCGTCGATGTCGGCGCGGTGCGGCTCGTCCAACCGGTCGACCACCAGCAGATCGGTGACCGAGAGGCCCATCGCCTCCTCGCGCGGACGCGCAAACGTCAGCTCCGCCGCAGGGTTGAACTCGGTCACGCGCCCGTGCGCATCCAGCCCGATGATGCACTCGAAGGCCGCGTTCACGATCGCGCTCTTGCGCGCTTCGCTGGCCCGCACGTCGCGCTCGGCGTCGCGGTGGCGGATGAACTGGCCGACCAGGCTGCCAATGCCCGTCAGAAGCGCCATCAGCTCCTCGTCGGGCTCGCGCACCCGTGAGCTGAAGAACTCCATCACCCCCGTCACCTCGCCGTAGGCGGTGACCGGCAGCGCCAGCGCCGCGTGGATGTCGTCGCGCGCCGCCTGCGCTCCGCGCTGCTGACCGGGGTGCGCGCCGATGTCGGGCACCCACAGCGGGAAGCCGTCCTGCCAGACCTTGCCCGGCAGCCCTTCGCCCTGCGCGAACGCCGCGTGGCGCGTGGCGAGCGAGAAGCCAATCAGCGGCGTGCCCGGCATGTGCCAGAGATCGACGCAGCGGATCACCTGCTCCTCAGGGTCGACCCGCCACAGCGCACCCATCTCCCAGTCGAGCCCTCGGCAGACGACCTCGAGCAGGCGCGGCGCCGCCTCCGCAAGCGTCTGCGCTTCGGCGAGTGCGCTCGTCACCGCCAGGTGCGTCCGCAGACGCTCCTGTACCACGTGGTGACGGCGCTCTCGGTCGCCTTTGGTGTCGCGTCCGTGGCCCATCAGATCCCCCGGCAGCCGGCATGCGCCGCGCCGCCCTTGATTTCCACCTTACGCTCGTCTGCGGAAGTCACACTCCACCGTTCGGGTGATACCCGCGTAAGAAGTTTGTTAGGTCAAGAGGATAGGGATGGCCTCAGATGGTGCCGAGGCAGCCCGTCTCAATACTCGTAGAAGCCGCGGCCGGACTTGCGGCCCAGCCGCCCGGCCTCGACGTAGCTGCGCAGCAGCGGGCAGGGGCGATACTTGTCGTCCCCGAGCCCGTCGTGCAGCACCTCCATGATCGCCAGGCACGTGTCCAGGCCGATCAGGTCGGCCAGCGTCAGCGGCCCCATCGGGTGGTTCATGCCCAGCTTCATGACCGTGTCGATCGACTCGCGGTCGCCCACGCCCTCCATCAGGCAGTAGACCGCCTCGTTGATCATCGGCACCAGGATCCGGTTGGAGATGAACCCTGGGTAGTCGTTCGCCTCGGCCACCGTCTTGCCCATCGCCTCGGCTGCGGCCACCACGCTGGTCACCGTCTCGTCGCTGGTCTCGAGGCCGCGGATCACCTCCACCAGCTGCATCAGCGGCACCGGGTTCATGAAGTGCATGCCCACCACCTGCCGCGGGCGCTTCGTGGCCGCGGCCAGGCGGGTGATCGGGATTGAGCTGGTGTTGGAGGCGAGGATGGCGCCGTTCCCGGCCACCTCGTCCAGCTGGGCGAAGATGCGCAGCTTCAGCTCGACGTTCTCGGTCGCGGCCTCGATCAGGAGGTCGGCGTCGGCCGGCTCGGCCGCCGTCTGGATCCGCTCGAGCGCGGCGTCGCGCGTCGCCTCGTCCAGGCGGCCCTTCTCGGTCAGCTTGGCGAGCGACGCCTCGATGCCGGATACGGCCTGCTCCAGCTGGCGCGGCGCCACGTCGCTGAGGGTGACGTCGAAGCCGCCGACGGCTGCTGTCTGTGCGATGCCCGCTCCCATCTGGCCCGCTCCCACCACGGTGATCCGCCGGATCTCGCTCATGCCGGCAGCACCTCGATCAGCATCGCGTCGCCCTGGGCCGCGCCCGAGCAGATCGCCGCCAGGCCGATGCCGCCGCCGCGCCGCCGCAGCTGGTGCACCAGCGTGCCGACCAGGCGCGCCCCCGAGGCGCCGATCGGATGGCCGAAGGCGACCGCGCCGCCCTGCACGTTGAACCGGTCGGGGTCGGCACCGAGCAGGTCGACGGTGGAGAGCACCACCGAGCAGAAGGCCTCGTTGATCTCGAACAGGTCGACGTCGGCCACGGTCATGCCGGCCCGCTCCAGCGCCATCCGCGCGGCCGCGGCCGGGGTGCGCACCAGGTAGGGATAGTCGTCGGCGACGTGGCCCTCGCTCAGGATCCGGGCCAGCGGCGTCAGCCCCTGCGCCCCGGCCCACTCCTCCGACGCCAGCACCAGCGCGGCGGCGCCGTCGTTCACCCCGGGCGCGTTTCCGGCGGTCGTGGCCCCGTCCTTGCTGAACACGGGCTTCAGCGCCGCCAGGCGCTCGGCCGACGTGTCGCGGCGCGGGCCCTCGTCGGCATCGACCACGGTGTCGCCCTTGCGGCCGGGCACCGTCACGGCCACGATCTCGTCGGCCAGGTGTCCTGCGTCCCGGGCCGCCACGGCGCGCTGGTGGCTGCGCAGCGCCCAGGCGTCCTGGTCCTCCCGCGAACACGCGATCTCGGCCGACACGACCGAGTTCTCCTCAGCCATGATCCGGTGAGTGAAGGTGGAGGTGAGGCCGTCGCTGGTCATGTGGTCGACCAGCACGCCGTCGCCCATCGTGTAGCCGAAGCGGGCCTTGGGCACCAGGTAGGGGGCGTTGGACATGCTCTCCATGCCGCCGGTCAGCACCACCTGATGGTCGCCGGAGCGGATCAGCAGGTCGCCGTAGGCCGTCGCGCGCATGCCGGAGGCGCAGACCTTGTTGATCGTGTCGGAGCCGACGCCGACCGGGCAGCCGACTCCGGCCGAGACCTGACGGGACGGGATCATGCCGACACCCGCCTGCAGCACCTCGCCCATCACCACGTAGCCGACCTGGTCGGGGCTGACACCGGCCCGATCCAGCGCGGCGCTGCCGGCGTGGATGCCCAGCTGCGGCGCGGACAGGGACGCCAGGCCCCCGCCGAGGCGGCCGAACGGGGTGCGCGCGGCACCCAGGATGACGGTTCGTGGCATGAAATCAGTCCCTGATCGCAGTTGTGTGTACTGGCAAGAGGTCTAGCACAGGGGCGCAAACGGGTTGACCGGCCGTCGCCGCCCGGTCATACTTCCACTCCCATGCAGACCAAGCCCAACAGCTGGTGGTGGATTCCCGCGCGAGGTACGGACCGCTAGCTGCGCCGCGGCACCCGCTCCTCGCACAGGCCTTTCGTCGGATCCGGCGGGAGGCTTTTTTGTTGCCCCAATGACAGTCGACCGCATCATCCGAACGCTTCCCGCAGACCTGCTGACGCCGGTCGGCGCCTACCTGCTGCTGCGCGAGGCGCTGGGCGCACCGGCCTTCCTGCTGGAGTCGGTCGAGCGGGGCGAGCAGGTCGGCCGCCACAGCTTCCTGGCGGCCGGCTGCGAGACCACCGACTCGCTGGAGGAGGCGATGGCGTTCACCGCCACCCGCCCCGGGCCAGGCCCCGGCGACCCGCCGTTCGTGGGCGGCGCCGTCGGCCACCTCAGCTACGACTGGGCGACGCAGCTGGAGCCGGTGCCGTTGCCGCCCGCCCACCCCGACGACGCGGGCCTGCCGCTGATGCGCTTCATGCTGGCCGACTCGGTGGTGGCGTTCGACCACGTCCGCCGCACGATGTCGCTGATCGGCCCGCGCAAGGCGGTCGAGCGGCTGGTGGTGGCGCTGTCGAAGCCGCCCGCGGCTACAGCGGCTGCGCCCCGGCCGGAGGGCGCCGCGCACCGCGAGATCACGCGCGAGCGCTACATGGCGGCCGTCGACACCGCACGCGAGCACATCGCCGCCGGCGATGCGTTCCAGATCGTCCCCTCCCAGCGCGTCCGCCGCGAGACCGGGGCCTCGCCGTTCGCCATCTACCGGGCGCTGCGCGGCGTCAACCCGTCGCCCTACATGTTCCTGCTGGACAACGGCGAGTTCCAGCTGGTCGGCTCCTCGCCTGAGGTGCACGTCCGGCTCGACCTGGACGGCACCTGCGAGCTTCGGCCGATCGCGGGCACGCGGCCGCGCTCTGCCGACCGCACCCAGGACGACGCCCGGGCCGAGGAGCTGCTTGCCTCGGAGAAGGACCGGGCCGAGCACGTGATGCTGGTCGACCTGGCCCGCAACGACCTGGGCCGCGTGTGCCTGCCGGGCAGCATCCGGGTGGCGCGCTCGATGGTGGTCGAGCGCTACTCGCACGTCATGCACATCGTCTCGAACGTGTTCGGGCAGCTGCGCGACGACCAGGACGCGGCCTCGCTGCTGCGCGCGACCTTCCCGGCTGGGACGCTGTCGGGCGCGCCCAAGGTGCGGGCGATGCAGATCATCTCGCAGCTGGAGGGCCGGCGCCGCGGCGTCTACGGCGGCGCCATCGGCTACCTCGGCTTCGGCGGCGACATGGACACCTGCATCGCGATCCGGACGATCGCCATGCGCAACGGCGTCGCGTACCTGCAGGCGGGGGCCGGGATCGTGGCAGACTCCGACCCTGCGGATGAACACCAGGAGTGCCTGAACAAGCTGGCCGCCCTGGGCGCCGCCATCGACCAGGCCGAGACAGGGGTGTACGGGCCGTGAGGGTGCTCGTGATCGACAACTACGACTCGTTCACCTACAACCTGGTCGACTACATCGCCTCGGCCGGCGCCGAGGTGCGCACCGAGCGAAACGACGCGATCGAGCCCGACGAGGCCGAGGCCTGGGGGCCGACCCACCTGGTCGTCTCGCCGGGGCCGGGCACGCCACGCGAGGCGGGCGTCTCGCAGGTGATGATCGAGCGGTTCGCGGAGCGGCTGCCGGTGCTGGGCGTGTGCCTCGGCCATCAGGTGATCGTCGAGATGTACGGCGGCCGCGTCGACCGCGCCACGCTGCTGATGCACGGCAAGCCCGACCAGGTCAGCCACGACTCTTCCCCGCTCTACGCGGGCCTGCCCAGCCCGTTCGAGGCGGGTCGCTACCACTCGCTGGCGGCGATCGAGGTGCCCGACGTGCTGGTCGTCACGGCGCGCACGCCGGACGGCGAGGTGATGGGCGTGCGGCACCGTGAGCGGGCTGTGCACGGCGTCCAGTTCCACCCCGAGTCGGTGCTGACACCGCAGGGCCGCACGCTGATCGAGAACTTCCTGCAGATGGGAGCGGCCGGATGATCGACGTCGCCATAGCTGCGCTGGTGGAGCGGCGCGACCTGCTGCCCGAGGAGGCGCACGCGGCCATGATGCAGGTGATGGACGGCGAGGCCACGCCGGCCCAGATCGCCGGGTTCCTGGTGGGGTTGCGGATGAAGGGCGAGACGGTGGGCGAGATCACCGGCTGCGCCCGCGCGATGCGCGCCCACGTGACGCCGGCGCGGCCGCAGCACCAGACGCTGGTCGACACGGCCGGCACCGGCGGCGACGGCGCCCACACGTTCAACATCTCGACGTCGGCGGCGCTGGTCGCGGCTGCGGCAGGCGCGTACGTCGCCAAGCATGGCAACCGGGCGGTGTCGTCGCGCAGCGGGTCGGCCGACGTGCTGGAGGCGCTGGGCGTGCGCATCGACCTGGCGCCGGCCGACGTGGCCGACTGCATCGACGAGGTCGGATTCGGCTTCATGTTCGCCCAGGCCCATCACCCGGCCATGCGCCACGCCGGGCCGGTCAGGCGCGAGCTGGGCGTGCGCACGGTGTTCAACGTGCTGGGGCCGCTGACGAACCCGGCGGGCGCGCAGCGGCAGGTGGTGGGCGTGTACGCGCCGGAGCTGGTTGAGCCGATCGCGCAGGTGCTGGCCGCCCTGGGAACCGAGCACGCGCTGGTCGCCCACGGCGCCGGCGGGCTGGACGAGCTGACGCCGACCGGCGAGAACCTGGTGGCCGAGGTGCGGGGCGGGCAGGTCAGCGTGACCACGGTCGACCCGCGCGAGTTCGGCGCCGGGCCGGGATCGCCGGACGACCTGGGCGGCGGCGACGCCTCGGCCAACGCCGCGATCATCCGCACCGTGTTCGACGGCGAGACCGGCCCGCGACGAGACGCCGTGATCCTGAACGCCGGCGCCGCCCTGTACGTCGCCGGGCTGAGCGAGACCCTGGAGCAGGGCGTGTACGCCGCGCGCGACGCGATCGACGACGGCCGCGCGACCGCCACCCTCGAGCGGCTGGTCGCGTTCACGAGCGCCCGGGCGGGGGCGGAGGCGTGAGCGGCTACCTGGCCCGGGTCGGGGGCGACGTCCGCCGCGACGCGCCGGAGCCGACGCGTGGCTTCGCCGAGGCGCTGGCGGCCGGCCCCTCGGTGACGGTGGTGGCGGAGGTCAAGCGCAGCTCGCCGTCGCAGGGCGCGATCGCGCCGGAGGCGGACATCGCCGCCACCGCGGTGCGCTACGAGATGGGCGGTGCGGCCTGCATGTCGGTGCTGTGCGCCGAGCGCGACTTCGGCGGCTCGCTCGACCACCTGCGCGAGGCCCGCGCGGCGGTCTCGATCCCGGCCATCGCCAAGGACTTCACGGTCTTCCCGGAGCAGGTTGCCGCCCAGCGGCTGGCGGGCGCGGATGCGATCCTGGTGATCCTGGCGATGGTCAGCGACGACGAGGCGCGGCGGCTGATGGAGACAGCGGCGCTGCTCGGCATGGACGCGCTGGTCGAGACGCACTCGCGCCAGGAGATCGACCGGGCCGTGGCGATCGGCGCTCGCGTGGTGGGCGTGAACGCCCGCGACCTGGACACGCTCGCGATCGACCGCGAGCGGCAGCTGGAGTTGCTTTCGTCGCTGCCACGCGACGTGATCCGCGTTGCCGAGTCGGGCATCGCCACTCGCGAGGACGTTGAGCGGGCGCGTGACGCCGGCGCCGATGCGGTGCTGGTGGGAACGGCGCTGATGCGCGACCCGCTGCTGCTGGCGGAGCTGGTGGGGGTGCCGCGTGGCTGAGACGCTGGTCAAGATCTGCGGCATCACACGGGCCGAGGACGTCGCGTCTGCGGTCGAGGCCGGAGCCGACGCGGTCGGGTTCATCATCGTGCCGTCCAGCCCGCGCGGCGTCGAGTTCTCGACCGCGTGCCGGCTCGCGACCGGCGCCCCGGAGCACGTTCGCACCGTGGTCGTCTACGCCGACACCGCCGTCCACCTGCACTCATGGGACAAGTTCGACCTCGTCCAGGTGTACGGCCGCTTCGCCCACCCGAACAACCGCACGATCGTCGGCATGCGCGAGCATCCCGAGGGCGACCTGCCCGACGAGGTGCCGGTGCTGCTCGACCTGCCTCGCGACTCGACCCCCGATGACGAGACGCTGCGCGCGCACTGGCTGCGGGCCGCCGGCGTCCGCGCGCCGGTGATCCTGGCCGGCAGCCTCGATCCCGACAACGTCGCCGAGGCGGTGCGCACCGCCCGGCCGTGGGCGGTCGACACCGCCCGCGGTGTGGAGAGCTCGCCGGGCATCAAGGACCGCGACCGCATGCGCCGCTTCATCCGCAACGCAAAGGACGCCACATGAGCACCATGCCCGACGCCCGCGGCCGCTTCGGAGACTTCGGCGGACGCTTCGTGCCCGAGACCGTGATGGGAGCGCTGGACGAACTGCTGGCGGCCTGGGAGACGGCCTGGTCGGATCCGGCGTTCCACCAGCGCCTCGACCTGCTGGCGCGCGACTACGTCGGGCGGCCGTCCCCGCTCTACCGCGCGGAGCGGCTGGAGGAGTACGCGAACGGCGCCCGCATCTACCTGAAGCGCGAGGACCTGAACCACACCGGCGCCCACAAGATCAACAACGCGGTCGGGCAGGCGCTGCTGGCCGAGCGGCTGGGCAAGCGGCGGATCGTGGCCGAGACCGGCGCCGGGCAGCACGGCGTCGCCAGCGCGACCGTGTGCGCGCGGTTCGGGCTGCACTGCCACGTCTACATGGGCGAGGAGGACATCCGCCGGCAGCGCCCCAACGTGGTGCGAATGCGGATGCTGGGCGCCGAGGTGATACCGGTGACGGCCGGCTCAGGCACGCTCAAGGACGCGATGAACGAGGCCATCCGCGACTGGATCACGAACGTCGAGGACACGCACTACCTGATCGGGTCGGCGGCCGGCCCGCATCCCTATCCGGTGCTGGTGCGGGAGCTGCAGTCGGTGATCGGCCGCGAGGCGCGCGAGCAGGTGCTGGCGGCCGAGGGGAGGTTGCCCGACCTGGTCGTTGCCTGCGTGGGCGGCGGCTCGAACGCGATCGGGCTGTTCCATCCCTTCATCGGGGACGCGGACGTGCGGCTGCTGGGCGCGGAGGCGGGCGGCGACCAGAGCGGCACGGCGGCGACGCTGTCGGAGGGGCGCGTGTCGGTGCTGCACGGCTCGAAGAGCTACGTGCTGGCCGACGAGGGCGGCCAGGTGCTAGAGACGCACTCGATCTCGGCCGGGCTCGACTACCCCGGGGTCGGACCCGAGCACGCCTGGCTGAAGGACACGGGTCGCGCCGAGTACGCGCCGGTCACCGATGCGCAGGCGCTGGAGGCGTTCCACCTGCTGTGCATGCGGGAGGGCATCATCCCGGCGCTCGAGTCGGCGCACGCGCTGTGGCTGGCGCTGCAGCGGGCGCAGCCCGGGCAGGTCGTGGTGGTGGGGCTGTCGGGTCGCGGCGACAAGGACGTGGACGCGGTCGAGGAGCGGGAGTCGCGGGCGTGAGGATCGAGACGCCGGCGCTGGTCATCTACCTGATGGCCGACCACGACACGGTCGAGCTGGCGGAGGCGGCGGTGCGGGGCGGCGCCACGGCGATCGAGATCGGCATCCCCTTCTCGGACCCGCTGGCGGACGGGCCGACGGTGCAGCGAGCGGGTCAGCGCGCGCTGCGAAACGGGATGACGGCGACGCGGGCGCTGGAGCTGATCGGCGAGCTGCGGAGGCGGATCACGGTGCCGCTGATCCCGATGACGTACGCGGGACCGGTGATGGCCTACGGCGAGGAGCGGTTCTGCGCCGACCTGGCCGCGGCAGGCGCCGACGGCATGATCGTGCCGGACGTGCCGCACGACGAGGCCGGAGACCTGCTCGAGGCATGCCGGCGAAACGGGCTGGACATGGTGCCGCTGCTGGCGCCGACCAGCACCGATCAGCGGATTGACCTGGCGTGCAGGGGCGCGGGCGGGTTCGTGTACCTGGTGTCGGTGGCGGGCACCACCGGGTCACGGCAGAGGCTGTCCGACCGGGTGGCGCCGCTGGTCGGCCGCGTGCGCCCCCACACCGAGCTGCCGCTGCTGGTGGGGTTCGGGATCGCATCGGCGGCGACCGCGCGCGAGGTGATGGACACGGGCGCCGACGGCGTGGTGATCGGCAGCAAGGCGATCGAGGTGTCGGAGGCAGGCGGCGCGGAGGAGCTGGAGCGGTTCGTGGCCCAAGTGGCGACGGCGATCACCAAGTGACAACGTTCAACATGTCCTCAATCGCTACGGTCTAGGCTTTGCGGCATGCGTGTACTTGTTGTGGAGGACGACCAGCCGCTGGTCCGCATCATGACCAAGTCGCTCGAGTCGAACGGATTCGAGGTGACGTCGGCGTTCGACGGTGAGGACGGCCTGCGCGCGGCGCGGGATGACCGGCCGGACGCGATCGTGCTCGACCTGCAGCTGCCTCGGCTGAACGGGGTCGACCTGTGCCGGCGGCTGCGGTCGGAGGGAAACGCCGTGCCGATCCTGATGCTGACGGCGCGCAGCACGGTTCCCGACCGGATCGGGGGCCTGGACGCGGGGGCGGACGACTACCTGGTGAAGCCGTTCTCGCTGGGCGAGCTGGCGGCGCGGCTGCGGGCGCTGGGCCGGCGCGGCAAGACGACGCCGCAGGTGATCGAGGCTGGGCCGCTGCAGCTGGACACCGGCGCGCGCGAGGCGCGGGTCAACGGCAGCCCGGTCGAGCTCACCGGCACGGAGTTTGCGCTGCTCGAGTATCTGATGCAGAACGCGGGCCAGGTGCTGTCGCGCGACCAGCTGCGCGAAGAGGTGTGGGGCGAGGGATTCGAGCCGGCGTCAAACGTCGTCGACATCTACGTGCACTACGTGCGCCGGAAGCTGAAGGCGGCCGGGCTCGAGGCCGATCCGATCCGCACGGTGCGGGGGCTCGGATATGCATTCCGCCGCGGGGATTGAAGATCGCCTCTTCACGCCCGCGCGCATCAGGCTGACAGCCTGGTACGTGAGCGTGCTGGCAGCGGTGCTGATCGTGCTCGGCACCGCGCTGTACCTGGTGGTGCGGGAGCAGCTGCTGAACGGGGTCGATAACGGCGTAAAGCTGGTGGCGGCGAAGGCGACGGAGGAGTGGTTCGCCACCGGCAACGTCGACGTGACCGGGCTCAGCACCGGCCCCTACACGGTCAACGTGATGACCCCGGGCCACCTGGTCGGCGTGACCAGCACCGACGGCTACATCCACCTGAACAGGGCATCCATGCAGGCGGCCGACATGAACGGCAGCGACCTACGCTCATCCGGTTCGTCGGGCGATCGCCAGCGCGTCTACTCCGTCAAGGTGTCGGCGCCTCCGAACCAAATTGCACTGATCCAGGTGACCCGCTCAACGGAGCCGGAGCACGAGGCGCTCAGCAAGCTGCTGGCCGGGCTGCTGATCGGAGGCGCGGGCGGCCTGGTGCTGGCGGGGGTGGGCGGCTGGTGGCTGGCCGGTAAGTCGCTGCGGCCGGTGCGGGTCGCGTTCAACCGGCAGCACGCCTTCGTGTCGGATGCGTCGCACGAGCTGCGCACCCCGCTGGCCGTTATCCGCGCCAACGCCGAGTTCCTGCAGCAGGAGCAGCCCGAGAACGTCGAGGCGCGCGACATCGTCAGCGAGACCGACCGGCTGTCGTCGCTGGTGGACGCGCTACTGGCGGTGGCGCGGGACGACGACCGCGGCGCGAAGGCGCTGCACATGCGAGTCGACCTGGCCGAGGTGGTCGAGGCCACCGTCGCATCGTTCCAGACGGTCACGGCCGACCACGAGCTGGAGCTGACACACGCGACGCCGAACGAGCTGATGGTGATGGGCGACCGCGAACAGCTGCGCCAGGTGCTGGTGATCCTGCTCGACAACGCGGTGCGCTACACGCCCGCGGGCGGGCGCATCCACGTGCAGGCGCGGGAGGACGGCAAGGAGGCAGTGCTGACGGTGCACGACACGGGGATCGGGATCCCCGAGGAGGCGCTGCCGCGGGTGTTCGAGCGCTTCTACCGCGCCGACGACGCGCGCAACCGCCAGTCCGGCGGGGTCGGGCTGGGCCTCGCGATCGCACGCGAGCTGGTCACGCGCCACTCCGGGCGGATCTCGGTGACGAGCACCGAGGGCGCCGGCAGCACCTTCACGGTTCGCCTGCCACGCGACACCTGATCCTCACGAAACGCTCACGCCGCCGTGACCTCGCCGCGACGACTGGGCGGCCGATGGGGTGTCAAACACCGCTCCGGCCGCCGTGGCACTTCGGCACCACCTCGTGACACCAGATGTACACCCGCTCGGCTCCCGCAACCAAAC
>DATIOK010000057.1:0-8733 GCA_035473255.1 Gaiellales bacterium | reverse complement strand
CTCGCGCTGAACTTTCTCGGTGCAAGCCTGGTTCAGTCCGGGGAGCTGGCGACGGGGGAGCTGCTCTTCGACGAGGATCGCCTGGTCGCCGAGGCGACCGGCAACCGGCCGGTGACCTACAGCGAGTTGCTGCTCGCGGTCTGGCGCGGCCAGGAGACGGAGGCGACCGAGCTGCTCGAGGCCACGCGGCGGGAGGCGGACGCTCGCGGGATGGGCCGGTTCATCAGCGCCACGACATACCTCGAAACGGTGCTCGACAACTCCCTCGGTCGATACGACCTGGCACGCGATGCCGCGTGGCGGGCATTCGAGCGCGATCACATGGGGCTCGGGCCTGTCATCGTGCCGGAGTTGGCGGAGGCGGCGTCGCGGACCGGTGACGCGCCACGCCTGACCGTCGCGCTCGACTGGATCACAGAGCGGGCCGACCTGACACCGACCGACTGGGCGCGTGGCATGCAGGCGCGGATTCGCGCCCTGTCCAACGATGGCGAAGCCGCGGAGGCGTCCTATCGCGAGTCGCTCGAGCGCCTCGGACGTAGCCGCCTCCGGATCGAGCTCGCCCGCACGCACCTGCTGTACGGCGAGTGGCTGCGACGCGAGCGCCGGCGCGTCGACGCCCGCGAGCAGCTGCACACCGCCGAGGACATGCTGTCGACGATGGGCGTCGAAGCGTTCGCCGAAAGGGCCCGCCGTGAGCTCCGCGCCACAGGCGAGACCGTCCGCAAACGCCGCGTCGAGACCCGCGATCACCTGACAGCGCAGGAGGCGCAAATCGCACGGCTCGCGCGCGACGGATTGACGAACCCCGAGATTGGCGTCCAGCTCTTCATCAGCCCGCGCACGGTCCAGTACCACCTGCGCAAGGTGTTCCAAAAGCTCGGCATCAGCTCTCGCGCCGAGCTCGACCGGGTGCTTCCCGGCGACGGTCGGCCGAGCGGAAGCAGCCGTGGAGGTGGTCGTTGACCGCACCGACGTTCTGCATGAATGCGTACACGCTCGTCGGCCCGACGAAGCGGTAGCCCTGCGACTTCAACGTCCTCGCGAACGCCTCGGCGTCCGGGGTCGTGGTCGGGAGTTCGGCGAGGGATCTCGGCGCCCGCTTGCGGGAGAGCTCGTATGCCCTCGCGAGCTCCGCGAGGCTGGGCGACGCGGCCAACATTGCCCGGGCGTTGTCGACCGTGGCCTGGATCTTGGCACGGTTGCGGATGATCGACGCGTCGTGCACCAGGCGATCCATGTCACGGTCGGTCATGACGGCGACCTTCGCGACGTCGAACTCCCGGAATGCCTCCCGGAATGCCTCCCGCTTTCCGAACACGACCGACCAGCTCAGCCCGACCTGGAAGACGCCGAGGGTGAGCGCCTCGAACAGGGCGGATTCTTCGTAGGTGCGGGTGCCCCAGACCTGGTCGTGGTAGCGACCCAGCCCGGTATCGCCGTGACCTGCCCAGCGGCAGCGCGGCTTCCCGTCGTACCCGATGATCACGTCGGTGCTCATGCCGATCAGCCGACGTCGACACTGCTGGATTTGCCGCTCCGCCGCATCGCTCGATCACGCTATCTCGTAATCGCGGCGCTAGCCCGCGCGCGCCTCGCGATACATCCTCGCCAGCGACTGCAGGAGCTTCCATCCGATCACGCCGTTCGCCTCGACCAGTGGCCGGAAGTCCCAGAAGGTGATGCCGTAGCAGCCCAGCTCGCTGGTGGCGGTGATCGTCGCCAGCCGCGCGCCCTCGTCGATCAGGGCGATCTCGCCGAAGTAGTCGCCCGGCCCCAGCGTCGAGTACTCCTTGCCGGCGACGAACACCGTGGCCTCTCCGGACTCGATCACATAGAACGCCGCCCCACCGGAGCCCTCCTGCACGACCGTCTCCCCGGCCGGGAAGGTTCGCCGCTTGAACAGGCGGGCGATCTGCTTCAGCTCGCGCTGGTTCAAGTCGGCGAACAGCGGCACCCGCTGCAGCGCGTCGACAGGTGCGCCCGTCACGTCGCCATCCCTGCCACCGTCACGACCCCGATCGCGTCACCGCCCGGCACTGCAGCAGGTGCAGCTTGCCGTCGGCGAACGCCCACTCGATGTCCCGCGCGGGGCCGTAGATCTGCTCGCAGCGGTCGGCCAGTCCGTTCAGCGCGGCCAGCTGGCCGTCGTCGAGGCACAGCTGCTCGACCAGCTCTGGTTGCACCTCCTGTTCGAAGGTGCCGCCCTCCGGCAGCGTCCGGATCGCGATCTTCTTGAACCCCGGCGTCCGCTGCAGCACCTCGCCCGACCGGTGGATGCGATAGCTGTCGGGAATCACCTGCCCCGCCACCACCGCCTCGCCCAGCCCCCAGCTGGCCTCGATCATTCGCTCGTCAGCGCCGTTGATGGGGTTCCTCGTGAACATGACCCCGGCGCTTTCCGGGTCGAGCAGTGCCTGGACGACGACGCCGACGCTGGGCCGGGTGAACAGCCCCACACGCTGGCGGTAGCTGATCGCCGAGTCGGAGTTCGCCGACCACCAGATCTCGCTCAGTGCCGCCCCCAGCTGCTCCGACGACGGCACGTTCAGCAGCGTCAGGTGCTGGCCGGCGAAGCTGGCATCGGCACCGTCCTCGTCCACGGCCGACGAGCGCACGGCCAGCGGGCCGCCCAGCGGCCGCGCCGTCTTCGCCACCTGCTTGATCGCGCGGTCGTTGCCGGCCGCGACCGCCTCGACGATCGCGCCGGACAGCGCGACACCCGGCGGCACCGGCAGCCCGTCCCGCATCGCCTGCCCCAGCCCCACCGCCTTGGAGCCGTACAGCGCGGTCTCGTGCGCCTTCACCAGCGGCACCGTGCCCTTCACTCGACCACCGTCACCTCGCCGGCGTCGCCGTCGACGCGCACGCGCACCCCGTCGGCGATTCGCCCGGTCGCTTCGCGCGTCCCCACCACGCCGGGGATGCCGTACTCGCGCGCGACGATCGCCGAGTGCGAGAGCAGGCCGCCGCTGTCGGTCACGATCGCCCCCAGCAGCGGCAGCAGGATGTTGAAGGCCTCGGTCGTCGACTGGGTGACGAGCACGTCTCCTGTGACGATCCGGTCGAACTCCGACGGTCCCGAGATCAGCCGCGCCGGCCCTTCGTAGATGCCCGGGCTGGCGGCCAGCCCGCGCAGCACCTGCTCGTCGTGCTCGGCCTCGGAGCTGCCGAACAGGTGGCCCAGCGCGATGCCGGTGGCGCGCATCAGCCGCGCCACGTCGGGCGGCAGGCCGGAGGGGTCCGGCGGCGGTGGTGGCGGGTCGCCCAGCGACCGCGGCGCTGCGTTCGGGGCACGCGTGGTGCGCTCGGTGGCGCGGGCGGCCAGCTCGTCGGCCGAGGGACCAGACCCGTCCGCGACCAGCGAGCACATCTCGTCGAAGCTGGCATCGATCAGATGCACCGGCTCGTGGATCTGCCCGCGTTCGGCGACGCGGCGACCGCCCTCGAGCACCGCCCGGCGCATCAGGCCGGAGGCCCAGATGTCGCTGAAGACGCCGCGCTCGTCGCGCAGCCGGTAGGTCAGCCGTGCCTCGCCGAGCAGCTCGTCGAACTCGGCCCGATGCTGCTCGGGCACCTTGCCGCGGATGTCGGCGACTGCCGCGTCGACGTCGGCGCCCTCGAGGTCCCTGCCGGCCACGGCGATCTGGATTGCGCGCACCAGCGCGTCCGGCATCGAAAGCGCGTAGGGCTCGGAGATGTCGAACCCGTCCAGCAGGCGGTATCCGACCAGGTCGAGGTACCCCGACACCGCCTCACCGGTCTCGCCGTCGAGCGCTCGCAGCGAGGCCAGCACCTGGCCGGGGTCGTCGTCGGACGCGAGCAGCTCCCGCGCCTGCGCATCCGCCTCGAACGCGGCGATCAGCCGCTCGAGCTCGTCCGAGGCGCCAGCCGAGACGGGCGCTGTGCCGCGCATCAGGCCGAGCAGCTCGGCCGGCGGCACGTCCGTCCAGTCGCCCACGTGCGCAAGGAAATCACCCGTCGGCACAACGGCCGAGGCCGTGTAGCGCATGTGCTGCGCGATCATCGCCGCGTGGTGGTCGCGGCAGCGCGTCAGATACTCGACCAGCTCCTGGTCGGAGAGCCCGGCGGGATCGACCGATTGCAGCGCGCGGTGCGCCTCGATCGAGTCGGGCTTGACCCGCTCGTCCCAGTCGCTCAGCTGCTCGCGCCAGAGCTTGCCCTGCATCACCTCGGCCGCGCGCTGGAAGCGGGCGGGTACCTCCTCGTCCGCGACAGGCACCATCGACCGGTAGCCGAACCCGTGGACGTACGCCGAGCCCAGCGAGCCCACCAGCATGCCGTAGAAGCGTGCGAAATCACCGGTGCCGCGCGCGAACGCCGCCGGGTGAACCTCCTGCCAGTAGCGCGTCATCGGCCGCGGGAAGTGCACCGCGTCGCGCTCCCAGTAGCCTGGAGCCGGAGGCTCGAATCGCAGCTCCGTCACGGTGTCTGCGTTCGTCATCGGGAGTCCTCTCGATAGCGGGTGAGGCGCTGAGCATACTGACCTCCGGGTCTCCGCGAACTCCCAGCGCTTGACATGTGACCATATGGTCACATATAGTGCCGGCATGAATGACGACGCGGTCTTCAAGGCGCTGGCCGACCCCACACGGCGGCACCTGCTCGACCGGCTGCACGAGCGCGACGGGCGCACGCTCTCGGAGCTCGAATCGGAGCTTGAGATGTCCCGCTTCGGCGTGATGAAGCACCTGCGCGTGCTGGAGGCCGCGGGCCTCGTCGTCGCCCTCCGCTCGGGCCGGGAGAAGCTGCACTACCTGAACCCGGTGCCGATCCGGCTGATCCACGACCGGTGGATCGACAAGTACACCGAGGGCCACGTCTCCGCGCTGGCCCGGCTCAAGACGACACTGGAGGACACCGCATGACCACCATGACCGCGACCACCACGCAGGTCTACCAGCTGTTCATCCGGGCCACGCCGGAGCAGATCTGGGAGGCGATCACGACGCCCGAGTTCACCGTCCAGTACTTCTACGGTGCCCGCATAGAGGTGACCGGCGAGCGCTACCTGTCGCTCGGCCCCGACGACAGCGTCTGGGGCGACGACCAGGTGCTGGAGTTCGACCCGCCGCGGCGGCTGGTGCACGGCTGGCGCTCGCTCTACTCGCCCGAGCTGGCAGCCGAGAAAGCCAGTCGCGTGACCTGGGAGATCGAGCCGCAGGACGGCGGCTACTGCATGCTGCGCGTGGTGCACGACCAGCTCGAGGGCGCTCCCATGACCGCCGAGGCCGTCTCCGGCGGCTGGATGATGGTGCTGTCCGGCCTGAAGACGCTGCTCGAGACCGGCAAGCCTCTGGCCGGCTGACCATCTAAAGGCCGGCTTGGTGCGCGGCGGCGTCGGGCCGCCGCCGCGCACACCGCTTCGGCCGACTCGATCTCCGCGCACCACGCGCTCGGCGGGCGTACGCTTCACGCCGTGAACCGCTCCCGCGCACGGCACCTGTTCGCTGAGAACCGGCTGGAGGTCGCCTGGGTGGGGTTCGCTTGCCTGAACCTGGTGGCGATGCTGGTGCTGATCACCGACGACGGCCCCCACGGCTGGGAGACCGTGCCCTTCCACCTGATCTACGTCAGCTTCACGCTGCTCTACGGGTACCGCATGTGGCGCTCCAGGGGCACGATCGCGGGCATCACCTTCGTGTCGTTGTCGGCCGGCGGCATGACGCTGCTGGCCGTGCACAGCTCCCGTGAGGACTGGGCGGAGGTGACCGAGGTGCCGCTGATGGGGCTGATGTTCCTGGCCATGGTCTACCACGTGCGCCGCCGCCAGGACGCCGTGGCCGAGAGCGACCGGCTGGCCGCGAACCTGCGGGCGTCGCTGCAGCGGCAGCGCGACTTCGTGTCCAACGCGTCGCACGAGCTGCTGACCCCGATCACGATCGCGCGCGGCCACATCGACCTGCTCAACCGCTACCACAGCGCCGGCCACGAGGAGATCGGCGCCATCAGCGACACGGTGGTGGCCGAGCTGGAGCGGATGGAGCGGCTGATCGACCAGCTGCTGCTGATCGAGGGCGCTCCCACGCCGGGGTTCCTGCTGCCGGCCGAGACGCGGCTCGCGCCCTTCGTCGAGGAGCTGTTCCAGCGCTGGCGGGTGGCGGCGCCGCGCGAGTGGTCGCTGGGTGCGATCCCCGACATCGCGGTGGTGGTCGACCGCGACCGGCTGGCGATCTCGCTGGAGGAGCTGCTGGAGAACGCGATCCGCCACACCCAGGGGGGCGACCGCATCGGCATCGATGCCGTCCAGCTGGCCGACCGGGTGCTGCTGACCGTGCGCGACTCCGGCAAGGGCATCCCGCCGGAGGCGCTGGGCCACGTGTTCGACCGCTTCTACCGGGTCGACCGCGATCGCAACCGCCGCGGCGGCGGCGCCGGCCTCGGGCTCTCGATCGTGCGGGCCGTGGCCGAGGCCCATGGCGGCTCGATCACGGTGGTCAGCCAGCCGGGCGTCGGCACCGCATTCACGATCACGTTGCCGGTCGGCTCAGCCCGTCATCAGCCGGTAGCCGCCGCCGCGGACGGTCTCGATCCGGATCGCGGGGTGCAGCTTGCGACGTAGCCGCCCCACGTAGACGTCGACCACGTTCGAGCGCGGGTCGAACTGGTACTCCCAGACCGCGTTCAGGATGCGCTCCCGCGAGACGATCTGGTTGGGCGACCTGACCAGGTACTCGAGCAGGCCGAACTCCCGCTCCGACAGCGTCAGCGTGCGGCCGTCGCCCCAGCACAGCGTGCGCGAGCGCCCGTCCAGCGTGAACTGCAGGTCTGGCTCGCTGGCGAGCTCCGTCTCGGCCGGCGAGCGGCCGCGGCGGAGTAGCGCCCGCACCCGCGCCAGCAGCTCGTCCAACGCGAACGGCTTGGCGAGGAAGTCGGTCGCGCCCGCGTCCAGGGCGGCAACCTTCGCCTCGACAGAGCGCCGGGCCGACAGCACCAGCACCGGCACCTGGTTGGCCGCCTGGGACAGCTCGCGCAGGACGTCGAAGCCGCTCTTCGCAGGCAGCAGCAGGTCGAGGATTGCGAGATCCCACTCCTCCTCGCGAAGCCGCCGGCAGGCCACCTCACCGTCGGGGGCCACGCTGGTGGTGTAGCCCTCCGCCTGCAGCGCGCGCGCCACGAACCGCGCGATCAGGCCCTCGTCCTCGACGATCAGCACTCGCAAATCGTTCCTCCCTTGAAGCGGCCGCAGTATCGCAGAGCGACGGCGCCGCCGCGCCCGTGGAGATGACAGCGAGATGACAATGGCTTGACGGTCCTGGCCATGCGGCTGAGAGTCCGCGGCGTGTTGCCGACGTGACGTTCAACCGCCGGATCGCCGGTATCGCCGCCGGGACAGCGGCGGCGATCGTGCTGGTCACCTGGTACGTGATGTCCTGGGTGACCAGCTTCCCGCCGACCGTGATGGCAGGCACCACCGGTGGCGTGACCAACGTCACCTTCCAGACCGTTCCCTCCTACGGGCACCAGCCACACCCCGACTGGGTCTCCTACCTTGTCAAGAACCCGCAGGGCCAGTGGGTGCACAGCACTGTGGTGCAGGTGCCGGCCCACAGCCTGGTCAGGTTCACCATCTACAACTTCGACACCGCCACCGGGCTGCGAAACCCGCTCTGGTCCCAGCCGCGCGGCACCATCGGCGGTACCGAGACGATCGGCGGAAAGCCGGTCGCGTCGATCGACCCGACTCTCACCTCGCACACGTTCGCCATCCCCGAGATGGGCGTCAGCGTGGCGATCCCGGGCGTCGGCGACAACGCGCCCAACCAGTGCTCCGTCACGCCCTGCGCGCTCTCGATGGCGCATACCACGATCACCTTCACCGTTCGTACCGGCAAGCCCGGCCACTACCGCTGGCAGTGCTTCGTCCCCTGCGCCGCCGGGTTCCCCAACGGCTTCGGCGGTCCCATGCAAACGGTCGGCTGGATGGACGGCTACCTGAATGTCGCCTGAACAGGGACAGCGATGACCACCGACGCGACCGATCCCGCCCCCGATCTGCGTCGCGTCGCCGTCGTCTGGTTGGTGCTGTCGGTGATCGGCGTGCTGCTCGTGATCTTCGCGCTGGGTCCGCACATGCCGCCCGGCAGTGACACCGCCCAGGCCCACGAGCAGCACGAGGCCAACATCATCATCACGGCCATCCTGACGCCGATCGCGATCGGCCTGCTGGTCTACTTCGCCTACGCGCTGACGGTGTTCCGCCAGCGCGGCGACGTGATCGAGGATGGCCCGCCCATCCACGGCAACAGCCGGCTGCAGGGCGTTTGGCTGGTCAGCACCGTCACGATCGTGCTGTTCCTGGCCGCCTACGGCACCTACGCTCTGTATGCGACCGAGTCGAGCGCGGCCGGCGCGGGGGGAGGGCAGGGGGCGACGCTGATCTCGGCCGCGCCGGCGGGTGCGCTGCAGGTGCAGGTGGTCTCGCAGCAGTGGCAGTTCACGTTCCGCTACCCGCAGTACGGCGGCGTCGAGACCACCCAGCTGGCGCTGCCGCTGGGCCGCACCGTGGTGTTCCACGTCACCTCGCTGGACGTGATCCACTCGTTCTGGGCCTACCAGCTGGGCGTCAAGGTCGATGCCGTTCCCGGTGCGGACAACGTGGCTGACGTGACGCCGCACAAGCTGGGCACGTTCAACGTGCGCTGCGCCGAGCTGTGCGGCGTCTGGCACGGCGCGATGGCCACCACCGGCCTGGTGCTGTCGCCGTCGGCA
>DATIOK010000056.1:0-19732 GCA_035473255.1 Gaiellales bacterium | reverse complement strand
CGGCGGCCGCAACAGTGAAAGGATTGCCCGGACTGTGAACACCAGGAGACGCCGATAGCCGCGGCAGCGAAGACGAGACGGTTCCCGATTCCCGTGTTCGAGGGCATCACGCCGCTCGACCGCACCCGCATCCCTGCGGATGTGCTGGCCGGGGTGACCCTGGCTGCGCTGGCCATCCCCGAGACGATGGGCTACACCAAGATCGCGGGCACGCCCGTGATCACCGGGCTCTACACGATCCTGCTGCCGCTTGCCGTGTTCGCGCTGTTCGGCTCGTCGCGCCATCTGGTGGTGGGTGCCGACTCGGCGTCGGCTGCGATCCTGGCCGCCGGCCTGGCCGGGATGGCCGCCACCGGCTCCGCCCAGTACGTGGCGCTGGCGGGCCTGGTCGCGCTGCTGGCGGCGCTCTACCTGATAGTGGCCCGGCTCGTGCACCTCGGGTTCCTGGCCGACTTCCTGTCCCGCACGGTGCTGGTCGGCTTCCTGACCGGCGTCGGGATCCAGGTGGCCGCCGGCCAGCTGGGAGGCATGCTGGGCGTCGCCTCCGGCACCGGCGGCACGCTGCACAAGTTGTGGGGGACGTTCCAGAATGTCGGCGACACCAGCGGCTGGACGCTGGGCGTGTCGATCGGCGTGGCGGTCGTGATCCTGGGCACCAAGTACGTCGAGAAGGTCGTGCCGGGCGCGCTGATCGCCGTGGTCGGCTCGATCGTGCTGAGCAAGGTGTTCGACTTCCAGAGCCACGGCGTGGCGGTGCTCGGACACGTCCCCGGCGGGCTGCCCAACCTCGGCCTGCCGGACGTCAACTGGGGCTCCGACGCACCCGCGCTGGCCGCCACCGCGTTCTCGATCTTCATCGTGATCCTGGCCCAGAGCGCCGCCACCTCGCGTGCGTTCGCCGCCAAGTACGGCGACCGCTTCAGCGAGGACGTCGACCTGGTCGGTTTGGGCTTGGCCAACGCGGCCGCCGGGGTGTCGGGCACCTTCGTGGTCAACGGCAGCCCCACCAAGACGCAGATGGTGGACGGCGCCGGCGGGCGCAGCCAGCTGGCGTCGCTGACCTGTGCCGGTGTGGTGCTGGTGGTGCTGCTGTTCCTGACCAGGCCGCTCCAGTACATGCCCGAGGCGGTGCTCTCGACGGTGGTGTTCCTGGTCGGGATCGAGCTGATCGCTGTCAAGAGCATGAAGCAGATCTACCGGCTGCGGGTCGACGAGTTCATCGTGGCATCGATCACCGCGGTGGTGGTGGTGGTCGTGGGCGTCGAGCAGGGCATCCTGCTCGCGATCGTGCTCTCGATCCTCGACCACCTGCGCTTCAGCTACAAGCCGAACGATGCGGTGTTGGTGCGCGACGCCGGCGGGTCGTGGAAGGAGCGGCCGCTTGAGCAGGCCGCCCAGGCTGTGCCGGGGCTCGCCGTCTACCGCTTCGGCGCGAACCTCTACTACGCCAACGCGAACCGGTTCGCCGACCAGGTGCGCACGCTGTCGCTGGGCGGTGCCGGTGACGCCCCCCGCTGGATCTGCGTGGACGCCGAGGCGATCGGCGACATCGACTACTCGGCCGCGCAGACGCTGCGGGAGACGCACTATCAGCTGGCGGCGCGAGGGGTGCGGTTGGTGATGGCCGAGGTCGACCCCCGGGTGCAGGCCGAGATGGGCCGGTTCGGCCTGACCGAGGTGTTCGGCGACGGCATCTACGAGGATCTGCCCGCTGCGATCGCCGCATTCCAGGCGGCACCTGGCTGACCTACTCCGCGGCCGCGTGGGCGTGCAGTTCGGCCACCAGCGAGTCGTCGACCTCGCTCTTGGTGACCCGCCCGCTGTCGCGGAGCACGCGGTCGAGCGCATCGATCTGGTCGGTCGGAGCGATCGCGATCACGCCGTATGACCCAGGCGGAAGCGTGTTTTGGATGGCGTCCGAGAGCTGCTTGGTGCGGCGGTTGCGCTTCGAGCGCACGCCCAGCCCGACGCCGCCGCCGACCAGGGCGCCGGCCAGCAGCGAGGGCGGGAACAGGATGCCCACCGTCACCCCTGCCAGCGCACCCCATCCCACGGGTGCCTTGCCGGATTCGTCAGGCCCGCCGTCGACGCTGATCTTACCGTCGTGGTGGCGTCGCACGACCGTCGCGCCGTGCACGTGGGCGGACTCGTTGTCGACCAGCGACTGGATCCCCGCCAGCGCCTCGGCCGCCCCGCTGTCGTGGTCATATGAGCCGACGATCAGGATCGTGCCGGCTCGTCGTTCAGCGGTGTTCATGGCTTCCCTTCAGGTTCGACGTCGAGCACAAGGTCCGAGCGGGCGATCACCCGCACCGTCTGGCCGGGCGCGGCGCCGGTTGCGCAGTGGGCCGCCCAGATCGTTCCCAGCAGCTTGATCTGCCCGTCCGGCCGGCACTCCGAGACGACGGTGCCGGTCTTGCCGATCAGCGTCTCCGCTCCGACCCGCGCGCGGCGGCCCTTGACGGTGCTGTTCCAGTACGCGATCTCGCCGATGAACAACGCCAGCGCCACCACGAATCCGATCACGTTCCACGGCCCTGGCAGGAACAGCAGCAGCACGAAGGCGAGCAGGAGAAGCATGTCCGCCTCCGACCATAGCGGCTGGCGGTCATCGCCCCTTCATCCAGATCGGAGGAGGCACGCGCGCGCGATTCGTGGAAACATGCGGGCCTTCACACCCGAAAGGCGGATTCGATGGCGGTGCTGTCGCTCGCAAATGTGTTGTGGTCGTTGCTGATCCTGTTCTTCATGATCGTCTACTTCATCATGCTGTATCAGGTGATCGTCGACCTCTTCCACCGTCACGACGTGTCCGGCACGAAGAAGGCGGTCTGGTTCGTGTTCTGGCTGGTGGTACCGATCATCAGCTTGATCAGCTACCTGTACGTCCACGGTGACGGCATCGCCCAGCGCAGGTTCGATCGCACCGGCAAGGGCCAGGCGGCGCTCGACACCTACGATCGCCCGACCGATTACAACCGCAGCGCGGCCGCCCAGATCGAGCACAGCAAACGGCTGCTGGAGGCGGGTGTGATCGGGCAGGAGGAGTACGACAAGCTGAAGGGCCACGCACTGGAGTACGGCGCGTAGGTGAGCTGATCGCGTGGCCCGCGCGGGCCACGACGACGTTTAGAGTCCCGGCTATGAGCTCGCACTGGTCACTGGGGTCGCGTGACTCGATCCTCTCGATCGCGAGCGACGGCTCGATCCTGTCGATCGGCTCGGTCGGATCTGTGGGCTCGATCGGCTCCATCGGCTCGGCCGCATCGATGCTCTCGATCGGGTCGGCGGGTTCGGCCGGGTCGGTGCTGTCGTTCGCCTCGAAACGCTCGCTGCTCTCGGCGCGCTCGGCCGACAGCGTGCGCGGGCGCCCGGCCGACGCGGGGGAGCGGCGGATCCTGCTTGTCGTGGTGGTCGCTGCGCTGGCGGCGGTCTGCGTCAGGCGCCTCGCGTGACGGTCGCGGACCGTCTTTTCGAGCGGGTGCTGGTTGGCGATGGCGGCATGGGCTCGCTGCTCTCGCTCCAGCTCCCCGACCTGCGCTTCCCGGAGGAGGCGAACCTGGCCGCGCCGGAGGCGGTGCTGGCCGCGCACGTGGGTTTCATCCGGGCCGGCGCCGACGTGATCCAGACAAACACCTATGGCGCCAATCCCGTAAAGCTGGGTGCGCACCGGCGCGAACATCAGGTCGACGAGATCAACGCGGCCGGCGCGAAAATCGCCCGCGACGCGCGTGAGGTGGCCGGACGCGACGTGCTGATCGCCGGGTCGATCGGTCCGCTGGGGACGTCGGTCGAGGTGGTCGGCGGCACCAGCTCCAGCGGCGCCGGGCTCTACGGCCGGCAGGCGGCCGTGCTCGAGGGCCGCGGGGTCGACCTGATCGTGCTGGAGACGTTCACGTCTCTGGAGGAGCTGACGGTCGCGCTGGATGCGGTGCGCGCCCAGACGCACCTGCCGGTGATCGCGCAGCTCACCGTCCAGGACGACGGCGAGACGGTCACCGGCACCGGCGGCGAGGAGGCCGCCCGGGTGCTGGGAGATCTGGGCGCGGCCGCCGTCGGGATCAACTGCAGCCTGGGACCGCAGTCGGCGCTGGCCGGACTGCGCGAGATGTGCCGCTCGGCGGCCACGCCGCTGACCGTGCAGCCCAACGTCGGCCTGCCCATGTACCGCGACGGCCGGGTGCTCTACCCGGACGCATCGGAGGCCTACGCCGCCGAGTTCGCCGCGCAGGCGGTGGCGCTGGGCGCGCGGCTGGTCGGCGGTTGCTGCGGCACCCAGCCCCATCACGTCGCGGCCATCCGGCGCGCCGTTGACGAGCATCTTCCCGCCCGCTACACGTTCGTGAGCCGCGAGCCCCCGCTGCCCCCGCCGGCCGCTCCCAAAGCCGATGCGAGCCGCCTGGCACGGCGGCTGGCAGCCGGAGAGTGGGTGGTGTCGGTCGAGCTGGATCCGCCCAAGGGCGGCAGCCTGGAACGGCTGCTGGGCACGGCGGCCGAGATCCATGCCGCCGGTTCCGTCGAGTTCTTCGACATCAATGACAACCCGATGGCGCGGGCGCGGATGAGCGCCCTGATGACCTCGACGCTGGTGCAGCAGCATCTGGTCGTGGAGACGATCCCGCACCTGACGCCGCGGGACACCACCGCCCGCGGCCTCGAGTCGCAGCTGCTGGGGGCGCACGCCGGCGGGATCCGAAACCTGTTGGCGGTGACCGGCGACTACCCGCCGCCGGGGGATCACGGCGGCTCCGACGCCTCCTACCAGGTGGACGCGATCGGCCTCGTCGAGATCGTGTCGGCACTGAACGGTGGCACCGACCGCGCTGGGAAGACCCTGGACGCGCCCACCGGCTTCTTCATCGGTGTCGCGGTCAATCCGACGGCCGACGACATCGATCTCGAGCTGGACCGGTTCCGGCGCAAGGTGGAGGCGGGTGCGCGGTTCGCGATGACCCAGGTGCTGTTCGACCTGGAGCCGCTGCGGGCGATGCTGGACATGCTGGGCGGGACGTCGCCGATCCCGCTGCTGGTCGGGCTGTGGCCGATCACCAGCCACGCGCTGGCGCTGCGCCTGCACAACGAGGTTCCCGGCATCACCCTGCCGGACGAGGTGCTGGCGCGGTTCGCGGCCGCCGAGGCACAGGCGGCGCGGGAGGGCGTGGCGGTGGCGCGGCAGCTGCTGGCCGAGGCCCGCGAGCTCGTCGCCGGCGCCTACCTGGTGGCGCCGTTCGGACAGCCGGAACGGGTGCTTGACGTCCTCGCGTAGGACCAGGACCGCCGGGGATTCCGTCGAATCCCTGTGCTAGACTCAGATCGTGGCACCCGATCTCCTCACCTGACTGGCACGCGGCCGCGTGCCGCCCGTTAACCGCCGTCCCTGTTCGTCTGGAGATCTGTTCGTGACCACCGCACCCACCATCGCAATTCGCCGTCTCGCCGTCAGCCGCGCCGTCGCGGTCACCGGCTACGAGGCCGGCTGGATTGCGCTGATGGTCGCGATCTACGCGCGCACCCACTCGACGGTGTGGATGTCGGCGGCGCTGTTCGCAGCGATCGCCAGCTCCAGCCTGGTGGCGCCCGTCGCGGGTGCTCTGGGCGACCGCTACGACCGCCGCCGGGTGATGATCGTCTCCGAGCTGGCTGCCGCCGCGTTCGCCGCGGCGATGGTGGTCGCGCACGCGCCGTGGCTGCTGGTCGGTCTGGCCGCGTTGGTGGGGCTGGCCGAGGCGCCGTTCATGCCGGCGTCAAGCGCTGCCGTGCCCAACCTGGTCGCTGATGACCGGCTCGAATGGGCCAACTCGACGCTGGCCGTGGGCCGCAACGTTGGCCAGCTGCTGGGACCGCTGGTCGGTGGCGTCGCGGCCGCGGCCGTCGGCTCGGCGGCCGTGTTCGGCATCTCCGCCGTCGCGTTCCTGATCTCCGGCGCGCTGGTGGCGTCGGTGTCCGGCCGATTCTCGGGCAAGCGCGCCGAGCACCACGATCGCCAGCTGCGGGCCGGGTTCGTGTTCGTCTGGAACTCACCGGTGCTGCGCGGCATGACGGTTGCCTGGATGGTGCTGCTGTTCCTGCTCGGCCCGGTGCTGGTGGCCGAGCTGCCGCTGGCGCACGAGTTCGGCCAGGGCGCCGCCGGCTACGGCATGATCGCCGCCTGCTGGGGCGGCGGAGCGATCGCGGGCTCCTTCCTGGGTCGCGTGACCGGGCGCAGGTGGGAGAGCAGGACGATGATCTGGGGCTGCCTGCTGATCGGCGCCGGGTTCGCCGTCGTCAGCGGCGCGCCGGTGTTCGTGGTGGCGATGGCCGGCATGATCCTGGCGGGCGTCGCCGAGGGCGCGGTCAGCGTCGCCGAGCAGACCATCATCCAGCGCTGCACGCCGGACAGCGTGCGGTCCCGGGTGAACTCGGCCGGCGAGGCGGCCGCGATGGGTGCGTTCTCGCTGTCGTTCCCGGCCGCCGGGTTCGTCATCAACCTGCTCGGCGTGCGCGGCGCATACCTCATGGCCGCTTTTGGCTGCGTGCTGGCGGCCGCGATCCTGGTGCCGGCAATGCGGGCGGCCCGCGCCACGGTCGTCACCGACGAGGGCCTGGTCGAGGAGCCGGTCGCGGCCTGAGCGGTCGCCGCTCGCGGTAGGCTCTTGCCATGCCGCGCTCGGCCGTTCGGCAAGGCGATGAGATGATCACCCCTCGTCAGTGGGTGGCTCGCTTGAACGGCCGCGACCTGGCACCGCCCTCGTCTGGCCCGTCGTCGGGTGTGGGGGTGGCGATGTTCCGGTTCCCGGGGCTGCCGGAGCGGCTGGTGCTGCCGCCGCTGGACGCGCACTACATCTCGTTCACGCTGGCCGGGTCGCTGGTGATCGAGCGCGATCTGGGACGCGAGCTGGAGCGGGCCGGATTCCGCCCCGGCATGTCGCTGATCCTCCCGGCCGGCCGCGAGAACGCCTGGCGCTGGAACCACGGCACCGACGAGCTGCACCTGTACATCTCCCCGGCCTGGCTGGGCGAGGTTGCGCTCGGCGCTGGCGTCGCCGCGCCGCAGCTGATCGAGCGGTTCGCGTTCCAGGATCCGGTGCTCAGCTCGCTGGCGCGAGCACTGATCGAGGAACGGCGGCAGGCCGGCATCGGCGGCGCCCTCTACCGCCATGCGCTCGAGGAGGCGATCGGTCTGCGGCTGCTGCGCGAGCACTGCTCGGTCTCGCCGATGCCGCTCCGCGCCGGTCTGGCGCCGTCCCGGCTGCGGCGCGTGCGCGAGCTGGTCGACCAGCACCTCGACCGCGATCTCACGATCGAGGACATGGCAGATGCGGCCGGCCTCAGTCGCGCCCACTTCGCGCGCTCGTTCCGGACGGCCACCGGGCAGACGCCGTATGCCTACCTGCGGGCCGAGCGGATCGCGCGGGTGCGGACGCTGCTGACCGGCTCGTCGCACCCGATCGGGGACATCGCCGCCCTGACCGGCTTCCGGTCGCAGAGCCACCTCGCCCGCGTGTTCAGGAATGCGACCGGCCTGACGCCGGTCGAGTACCGGCGTCTGGGATAGCCGCGGCCGGGAGCACGCATCGCACAATCGCAGCACGCGGGTGCCAGCGGGTTGCATACCCGCCCACGAAGATCCGGCGATGGATGCTCATCCCGTCAAGATGTGGGGAGGCGAGGAGTACTTCGGGCTCGGGTATGAGTTCGATCCGGTCTGGTTCCTGTCCGACGAGGACAGGGCGCTGGAGCGGGAGATCATCGCCGCCTGCCACGACGTGATCCGGCCGCTGGCGATCGAGTGTGACCGCAGCGGCGCCTACCCGCGGGCGAGCGTCGACGAGATGGCTCGGTTACGGCTGCTGGCGATGATCGCCCCCGAGAAATACGGCTGCCGGGCGTCCAGCCACACCACCGTGCTGATGGCGACCGAGGCGATCGCCCGCTACGGCTGCCCGTCCACGGCCATCATCTTCATGATGCACCTGGTGGCTGTGGCCGGCCTGGTCTTTCGCGCGCATGGCAACGCTGAGATCGAGTCGCTGCTGCGACGGATGGACCCCGAGGCCCTGATCGGCACGGCGTCCTACACCGATCCCGAGACCGGCGGCCACTTCTGGTATCCCAAGACCTCCAGCGCGGAGCGTGTGGCCGAGGGCTGGAAGGTGCGAAAGACCGGCGCCTTCACCACGTCCAGCGGCTATGCCGACTGGTACCTGACCCAGACCACCAGCCCTGACTTCGACGGAGACTACGCCGACCTCAGCGTGTTCCTGCTCTACCCGGACGAGGTGCAGGGCAGCCCCGGGCGGTGGGACGCGATGGGCATGCACGCGAACAACTCGGGGCCGGTCGAGATCGACGCCGTGATCCCCGAGAACCGGATCGTGGGCTGGCCGGGCGACGGGGCGCGCTCCAACGACGAGGCGATCGATCCGCTGGCGTTTTTGATGTACGCCGGCGCCTACAACGGCATCGCCCTGGCCTGCCTGGACGTCGCCCGCCGTCACGCGCTGCGAACGACGCACGCGCAGTACGGCCGGCGCATCGCCGACTACGCGACCTCGCAGGACAGCTACGGGCGCGCGCTGTGCGAGGCACAGGCCTCGCGCCTGTTCGCCTACGGGCTGGCACGTGCGCTCGACGATGCGACGGATGGCGGCGACTGGACGATGTACGCCGAGCATCCGGACGCGGCGCCGCGAGCGGCGTTCACGTCATGGGGCCTCGAGGCGAAGGTGCTGGCCGCCGGGCTCGCGGCGCGGGTCTCCGACTCGATGCTGCACCTCTGCGGAGGGCGCGGCTACACCCGTGCGGCCGAGATCGAGCGGTTCGTGCGCGATGCAAAGGCGGGGTGGGTGATGGCACCCTCGAACGAGGTTTCGCAGCAGATCGTGGGGCGCTGGGCGCTGTTCGGCGCCGACTCAGTCGACTGGTGGAACCAGAAGGTGGACGAGCGCGCGCTCTACAACGAGCTGGGCAAGATGGACGATGAACAGAAGCGGCGGCTGGTCACCGAGCTCGGCGCCGAGCTCGCCCAGACCGGCGCCTGACGAGAGGAGAGGACGCTGTGGACACGATCCTGCCGCCCCGGTCAGAGGACGTGACGTTCGATCCGCCGGTGCTCGGCCACCTGGGAATGAAACCGGAGCTGGTCGTCCGCGAGCCGGCCGACGAGCGGGTCTGGATCGAGATCGAGCCCAGCGTCTGGTTCCGGCCGCTCTTCTTCGACATGAACAACGGCTCGCACGGCGAGGTGCTGCGCGTGCGCAAGGGTGGGGTGCTCAGCCGCCACCGCCATCCATCGCCCGTCCACGGCTTCGTGCTGAAGGGCAGCTGGCGATATCGCGAGCACACCTGGACGGCGACGGCCGGCAGCTACGTGTTCGAGCCGCCCGGCGAGGTGCACACGCTCACGGTCGACGACGACTGTCCCGAGATGCAGACCATGTTCGTCATCTGCGGGGCGGTGCTGTACATCGACGACGACGACAAGGTCGTCCACGTCGAGGACAACATCGGCCTGATCGAGCTGTGCCGAACGACGTATGAGGCGTCCGGGCTGGGCGCCAACTACGTCGATCAGTTCATCCGCTGAGGGTCGGCGGAGGGCTGATCCTGGCCGGAGCTCACGAGCCTGCGTTCCGGTCGGCATGCACCTGGTTCGACCGGGCACTATTCTCACGGCTACGAGACCAATGTCCACCCGGGTGGTAACCCGGAAAGGGGGGCTGCTGTGAGTACTTTGACTGGAGGAGGACAAATGACCGACTACGCGGTGATCAATCCGGCCACAGGGGAGCAGGTCAAGACATTCCCGACCATCACGGACGAGGAGCTCGCTGCCGCCATCAAGCTGGCGCACGAGACCCATCAGCGGTGGGCCCGAACGACCAGCGTGGAGGAGCGCGCCGCGCTGGTGCGCCGCGTCGGCGAGCTGCACAGCGAGCGTCGCGAGGAGCTGGCCGCAATCACCGTCCGCGAGATGGGCAAGCCCACCGAGCAGGCGCTGGGCGAGATCGATTTCTGTGCCGACATCTATGGGTACTACGCAGACAACGGCCCCGACCTGATGAAGGACGAGCCGATCAAGCTGCTTGCCGGCGAGGGCTCGGCGATCATCCGGCGCAGCTCGCTGGGCGTGATCCTGGGGATCATGCCGTGGAACTTCCCGACCTACCAGGTGGCGCGCTTCGCCGGGCCCAACATGATCATCGGCAACACGGTGCTCCTGAAGCACGCGCCGCAGTGCCCCGAGACGGCGGCGGCGCTGCAGGCGATCTACCTCGACGCCGGCTTCCCCGAGGGCGCGTACGTCAACATCTACGCCACCAACGATCAGATCGCCGACGTGATCGCCGATCCGCGCGTGCAGGGCGTGTCTGTGACCGGCTCCGAGCGGGCCGGCGCGGCCGTGGCCGAGATCGCCGGCCGCAACCTGAAGAAGGTCGTGCTGGAGCTGGGCGGATCCGATCCGTTCATCCTGCTCAGCACCGATGACCTCGACGCCACCGTCGAGTCGGCGGTGAACGCCCGGCTCGACAACGCCGGCCAGTCCTGCAACGCCGCAAGCGGTTCGTGGTGATCGACGAGCTGTACGAGCCGTTCCTGGAGAAGTTCACCGCCGCCATGTCAGAGTGGAAGCCGGGCGACCCGTCCGCCGACGGCACGGCGCTCGGCCCGCTTTCGTCGAGTACGGCGGCCGATCGGCTGCAGGACCAGCTCGACCGGGCGATCAAGGGCGGCGCCAAGGTCGTCGTCGGCGAGCAGCGCGACGGCAACTTCTTCGCGCCGATGGTGCTGACCGACGTCACCCCCGACAACGACGCCTACCGCGAGGAGCTGTTCGGGCCGGTCGCGGTTGTGTACAAGGTCGGCTCTGAGGAGGAGGCTGTCAAGCTCGCCAACGACACGCCGTTCGGGCTGGGCTCCTACCTCTTCACGACCGACGCCGAGCAGGCCGAGCGTGTGGCGAACGAGATCGACGCCGGGATGGTGTACGTCAACATCGTCGGCGCCGACGGTGCCGAGCTGCCGTTCGGCGGCGTCAAGCGCTCCGGATCGGGACGCGAGTTGGGCAAGTACGGCGCGGACGAGTTCGTCAACAAGAAGCTGATCCGGGTCGCCTGACCCGACGGCGTGCCGGCTGGGCGGGGAAGGCGCTTTCCCGCCCAGCGCGGCGCACTGCTGTCAGATCCCCTCGGTGGCCTCGATCTCCCCGGCATCGACGGCTTCCCTCAGCCGCCGGTGGTCGTGCTCGTTCTGATCGGCGTAGAGGGAGGAGAACCGGGCGATGGCCCGGTCGAAGCTGCGGCCCTTGCCGAGGTAGGCGGCGATCGCCAGGCGGTCGCCCGACCGGGCGTGCGATCGGGCAAGCGACCAGGCGCAGGCCCGGGCGTAGGTGAGCAGGCCGTGCTCCGTCATGCGTGACAGGTCGGCCGAGGCCTTCCAGTCCCACAGCTGGCGCACGTAGAAGTCGCGCTCGACGCCCTCCAGGTCTGGGCTGCGCTGCCAGCTCAGGAAGATGTCGGTCGCCGCCTGCATCATCCGCTGGCCGCGCACCACCCGCTCGCCGTGCGTGGCGTATTCGCTCCGCCCCAGGTAGGGCTCGAGCACCGACGCCTGGGCCTCCTTGGCCTGGAGCATCACGGCGTCCCGTCCGCCGCGGCCGACCAGCAGGATCACCCATGCGCGGGTGCCGACGCTGCCGATGCCGACCACCTTGCGGGCCATGTCGGCCACCTCGTAGGAGCGGACGAGGTGCTGGCGATCGGCGTGGAGCCCGTCGATGTACTGCTCCAGCAGTCCCAGCACGTACGCCCGGCGCTCGTTCGGGCCGGCGTCGTAGAGCTCGTGCAGGGGCGTCAAGAGCGGCGGGACGCTCACGAATCGCAGCTTCCCGTCGACCAGTTCGGTCAGCTTCTGGACGGCCCGAGCGCTGGTCTTTCGCCGCCCCTTCCGGAAGGTGCGGATGAACAGCTGGTGGCCGTCGGCGTCGAGCTTGGTGCCGAACCGGGCGGTCAGCTCGTCGGCGTCGAGGCGCTCGTACCAGGCATCGAGGAAGCTCTCCCGAGCGAACTCGCGCATCCCTTCGCGGTACTCACGCACGGCCCGCTCGACGATCAGCCGTCGCCTGCGGGCCGGCAGGTCGATGTCGCGGCCGGCGATCTCGATGCTGGCGGCCATCCGCTTCACGTCCCACTCCCAGGGGCCGGGCAGCGTCTCGTCGAAGTCGTTGGGCCCGAACACGAGGCGTCGGTCCGGCGCCGCGAACCCGCCGAAGTTTGAGATGTGCGCGTCTCCGCAGACCTGCACCACGAGGCCGGAGCTGGGGGTGTCGGCCAGGTCGGACGCCATCACCGCGGCCGCGCCGCGGAAGAACGTGAACGGCGTCGCCAGCATCCGCCCGTACCGGATCGGCACCAGCTCGGCCAGCCGCGACCCCGTCTGGCGATGCAGCGTTTGCACGGGGTCGGGCCGCGTGCGCGCCGGCGCCCAGTCGGCGTGACCTGCACGGGGCGCGCCGCCTCGCGCCTCGCGCCCGCGCTCGGCATCCTCGCCGTTCTCGAGGCGGGCGACCCGGTCTGCTGGGCTGTTCACACGTACAACGGTAGACGGTTCTCCCATGAGCTCGGAGTGTGACTTCGGTCACCTGTCCGAAACCGGTCCCGCCCACGGCCGTAATAGGGAAATCGCGGCGCTCGGGTGGTCGGGCGGCACACCGCGATCGGCTGTGTATACCCATCGGAAAGGGAGGACGATCCATGCTGGAAGACACTTCCACCACTACCAACGAGGGCCCCGTGGTCAGCCCCGCCGAGGAGGATCTGGGCGGGCACTGGAACCGGGTGATCGGCCGCCGCGCGTTCCTTCGTGGCGCGGGTGTGGCCGGTGCCACCGCGCTGGCGGGCTCGGGGTTGCTGGCCGCCGGGGCCGTGGCCAGCGTCGACAGCCCGACCGCGGGCGACATCGCGATCCTGCGGTTCCTCTGCGCCGCGGAGATCCTCGAGACCGACCTCTGGGAGCAGTATGAGGAGCTCGGCGGGGTCAACGGCGGCAACAGCTCCTACATGCTCGCACTCGAGAACCTCGACGGCGACATGCCTCAGTACATCAGCGACAACACCGACGACGAGCGCAGCCACGCCGCGTTCCTGAACGCCTACCTGCGTTCGCAGGGGGCACCGCCGGTGAACCTCGACCGCTTCCGCACGCTGCCCAGCAGCAAGGCCACCGGCGCAAGGCAGATCGGCCGGCTGACCAACCTGATGTCGCTGAACGTCGACACCAGCTGGTTCACCCGCTACCGCAGCACCAAGAACCCTGACTTCGGGGCCAGCTTCCCGCAGGCGGTGAACATCCACAACCAGCCCGCGATCCCGCTGGACGACCAGGACACACCGCCCGGCACCGGACAGCCGGTGCCGCCGACGACCAGGCACGCGCGCCGCATGCAGGCGATCGCCAACGCGGCCGGGTTCCACTTCGCGATGATCGAGCAGGGTGGCTCCAGCCTCTACACGACGATGAGCCTGAAGGCCTCGTCGCTGGAGGTGCTCCGCATCATCGTCTCGATCGGCGGAGTGGAGGTCGACCACTTCGCGGTCTGGCACGACAAGGCCGGTAACGCCGTGGCGCAGCCGCTGGCGGGCGTGACCGACCCCGAGACCGGGACGCACTTCCCTGACCTGAACGCGCGGGGCAGTGAGCAGTTCCAGACCAACCTGATCTTCCCGGAGCCCTGCGACTTCCTGGACAAGGGGCTTCCGGCCTGCTCGGTGATCCGGCCCTCCACGACGGAGAACTCGGGCGCCGTGGCGGCGGTGCGCGCGCTCACTGCCGACAACCTGTTCATGGGGCAGACGCCGGCCTTCTTCCGGACCCTGATGGGCCTGGCCCAGGCTGCCGACGCCGCACACCGCACGCGCATGTAAGCGAGGTTCCGCCCGCGTCGCGCCGCAGCGGCGTGACGCGGGCGGAATGCCCGTTCGGGTGTGGTTTGCCGCGGAGCTTTGGGGGGATACCCGTACCGTCGGGCAGCCGCAGCCTTCTACCATTCATGGCATGAATATGGCCACAAACAGACAACGGCTCGCCAACTTCATCGACCTGGCTCTGACTCCATGGACACTGTACGGACGACCGATCGCAGCGGTGCCCATCCCCCGTAGCGTGCTGGCGACCTGTAGCGAGCAGATGCACGACCTGGCGGACGCCCTGCGCGACGAGCGTCGTACCGTGGATGCCGAGACGCTGCGCGAACTCCGGCAGGTGCTCACGAACGGAGCCGCGTCGCCGCTGTACGACGGAACCCACCCGATTCGCGCGCTGCATACACTGGTCGCGATCGAGTCGCGGTTCGGCGACGCCACCGCCTGCGCCGCATAGCCGGCGAGGCGGGAACCGGTCAAGCGGCCGGTTGAAAAGACCCCAACCGATCTGTAAGGTTGTGCGATTCGGTACGAGGGGGGTAACCATGTCACACTGGCAGGATGGCTTTACGAAGCAGGGCTTGGCCGGGATGGTCGAGCGGGCTCCGACGGTGCGGATGTCGCGTGGCCAGGCACTCCGGCGAGGCGCTGCTGCGGTCGGCGCCGTGGGGGCCGTCGGGCTGCTGGATGCCGCTCCGGCGTTCGCGCACTGGGGAGCACAGCCGCGCCCGATCCCGGGTGGATTCGACGAGAACTTCAACCTCGTCCCGAAGCACCCGTTCATTCACGTACTGCCCCCGGCTCTGGGGTTCGAGATGTCGACCATCACCGACTTTCGAGGGAGGATCGCCGCCGGCGAGACGCAGGGCACCGCTCGTGGCAGCGACGGCAGCACGTACTCGTTCGACACCGACATGCGCTTCATGGAGGGCACGTACATCGGTCGCGATGGGCGTAGGCGCTCCGGGTCGTTTGGCTTCGTCTGAATCGATCTCTTCACGGGCGCCGTGGGCGACCTGACGACCGAGGTTCATGATTTCGAGCCGGGCATCAAGGCATCGGGCCTGTTCTGGACGATCGCGATGTCGCGCGACGCGATGGACGGGCACGTGCGGACCGGGCGAGCTCGGTTCCACAAGCGGCATCTGGCGGTTCCGGACTTCCACGACTTCCTGAACGCGGTCTCGCCGTCGCCGGCCTCGCAGCCGGGTCACGTCAGCTTTGACGTGCACTGGCGCGGAGACCCGCACGACAAACGGTGGATACGCGACAGGACGTTCGGCTTCGAGGGGGAGTTCGTGCCCTGCGAGGTGACCATCGATTTCCGTGTCAAGGACGATCACAGCGATGTCGTCTACACCTCGGTCGGACACGGCCAGACCACCGTCGGCGGTGCGATCGGGTTCGAGCGAAACGGCGTCTTCGCGCGCAGGTAGAACCATCCAGGTCGTGATCCCGCGAGGCGTGCGTCATCCTCGACGGACACGCGCAGGCCGATCTAGGATGCGAGCCTGATGCTGGAAAGCCTGGCTCATACCATCCTGCCCCATCGCAAGCTGGTCGTGGCGGTCTGGGTGGTCCTGACCGCGATCGGCGGATTCGCAGCCCCGAAGGCGGCCAACCGGCTGCTGACGACCTTCTCCATCCCCAGCTCCCAGTCCTACCAGCACAATCAGCGGATCGTCCAGACGTTCGGCAACGGCGACCAGAACCCGATGGTGCTGGTGTTCCACGATCCGGCCGGCGACGTCACGCAGGCCCCGGGCATCCAGGGCGCCCTCGAAGCCGCGCTGAAGCAGAATCCCGGCGCCCGCATCAGCTCCTATTTCAACACCGGCGCCGACTCGCACGTGTACGTGTCCAAGGACGGGCACACCATGTTCGCGGCCGTCTACCCGGTGGGTGCCAACGGCTTCGGCTCGGGCGGCACCATCGCGGCCACCCAGCAGGCGATTGCCGCGAACGCGCCGTCGGGAGTGCAGGCATCGGTCAGCGGCCTGGACGCGCTTGAGCAGGCGGCCGGCAACGGCGCCAGCGGTGGCCCCAGCATCCTGGTGGAGGTCGCGATCGGCGCGCTCGGCGCCCTCATCATCCTGCTGTTCGTGTTCGGCACGCTGCCGGCGGTGGCGATGCCCCTGATCGTGGCGATGGCGTCGATCCTGAACACCTTCACCCTGATCCTGCTGCTCACCTACGTCACCGACGTGTCGGTGATCGTGGAGTTCCTGGTGGCGCTGGTCGGCCTCGGCGTCGCCATCGACTACTCGCTCCTGTTCATCTTCCGCTTCCGCGAGGAGCTGGCCGCGGGCCGGTCCTCCGAGCACGCGCTGGTCGAGACGATGATCCACGCCGGCAAGTCGGTGGTGGTATCGGGCTCGACGGTCGGCATCGGGCTGCTGAGCATGGTGATCCTGCCGATCCCGTTCATCCGCTCGATCGGCGTGGCAGGGCTGCTGATCCCGATCGTCTCGGTGATCGCCGCCTGCACGCTGCTGCCGGCCATGCTGGCGATCATCGGCACCGGCATCAACCGGGTGCGGGTAATGCCGCGCCGGTTCATCTCGCAGGCCGACCCGGACGTCGGCCCGTGGGCGCGGTGGGCGCGCCTGGTCACGCACCACGCGGGCGTGATGGCCACGCTCGGCATCGCCATCGTGGTGGTGGTCATGATCCCCGCGATCTCGCTGAACCCCGGCGACGCGCTTACCAAGAACATGCCGGGAAGCGGTCCCGCGATCACCGGGCGTGACCAGCTCGCCGCCGCCGGCATCTCCGCGGGTGCGCTCTCCCCGATTGCGATCACGGTGCAGGGTGCCACTCCGGGACAGGTCCCGGCGATCGTGGCGGCGGTTGGGAAGTCGCAGGGCATCGCCGGCGCCTCGGCGCCGCAGGGGTGGAGCCGTGACGGCCTCACCGTGATCGAGGCCGTGCCCGCGACCGACTCCGCCAGCTCAGACGCCTACGGAGCGATTGCCACGCTCGAGAACGCCACGTTGCCCGAGCTGGAACGGCAGCTGGGTGGTGGTGTCAGCCTCGGTACCGCCGGCGGGCCGCCGCAATCGCGCGACTTCGAGCACACCGTCTACGGCAACTTCCCATACCTCCTGCTGTTCGTGGTGGTGCTCACCTACCTGCTGCTCGCGCGCGCCTTCCGCTCGCTGGTGCTGGCACTGAAGGCCGTGATCCTGAACCTGATCTCGCTGACGGCGGCCTACGGCATCATCGTGTTCATCTTCCAGCAGGGGCACGGCAGCAAGCCGATCTGGAACATCGACCCCACCGGCGTGATCATCTCGTGGATCCCGCTGATGATCTTCGCGTTCCTGTACGGCATCTCGATGGACTACGAGGTGTTCATGCTGACGCGCATGCGCGAGATCTACGACGACGTCGGCAACACCAATCGCGCCATCGAGCTCGGACTCGCCCGCACCGGCAAGCTGGTGACCAGCGCCGCCCTGATCCTGATGTTCTCGTTCCTGGTGCTGTCCAGCAGCCCGGGCGTGGATGTGAAGCAGTTCGGCATCGGCCTGGCGGCCGGCATCATCTTCGACGCGACCGTGATCCGCGCGCTGCTGGTGCCGTCGCTGATGCGGTTGATGGGCGAGTGGAACTGGTGGATGCCGCGGCCGGCGGCACGGTTGCTGTTTCTGCATCCCGACGAACCGGCTGCCGCCACCGAGTCCTGACCGGGTGAGCTGCGGGCGCTAAACGCGACGTCGCCCCGCGCCGACAGACAACGCACATGGCGGTCATCGCACCCAAGCCCTTCTACCACCCGGCCCGCTACCTGCCGCGGTTCCACTGGGAGCTGCTGGCCTGCGGCGCCCGCGGCCACGTGCTGGTCGGCACTGACGTTCGCGAGGTGACCGAGCAGGACAGCGTGATCGTGCGCGAGATAGACGGGGTGCGCTGGCACCGGTGCCTGCGCTGCGACGCCTGGGTGCCGCTGGCGCCTCCCGCGGCGCCGGAGCGCGACCGGGTGCCCGCTCACGCCGAGATCGAGCTGCCGCCGCGGGGCCGGGCGATGCGCGACCTGATCGTGCTGCGGCTGATCGCGATCGACCGCTTCATCCACTTCATCGTGCTGGCGGCACTGGCGGCGGCGGTGCTGGTGTTCGCCAACGACCAGGCTCACCTGCGCCGCCTCTACGACACGGCGCTGCGGGCGATCGAGGGCGTCAACAACGGGCCGCTGCCCCGGCATCACGGCCTGCTGGGCGAGGTCGACAGGCTGTTTCACGCCGACTCGAACACGCTCTACCTGATCGCCGGCGGGCTCGGCCTGTACGCGCTGGTGGAGGGGGTGGAGGCGGTCGGGCTGTGGCTGATGAAGCGCTGGGCCGAGTACCTGACGTTCATCGCCACCGGTGCCTTCCTGCCCTACGAGCTGAGCGAGCTCGTGAGCGGCCCCAGCGTGCTCAAGGTGGGAGCGACCGTGATCAACCTGGCCGTGCTCGGCTACCTGTTGTTCTCGAAGCGACTGTTCGGCGTCCGCGGCGGCGCCGCCGAGGAGGAGCGGATCCGCTACTCGGAGTGCGGGTGGGAGGCGCTCGAGCGATCCACCCCCGAGCTGATCGCGGGCGGCGCCGGCGGCGGTCGGCTGCGGCGACACCGGTAGAGCTACGGACTCGGGGCTGTGGACAGGCGGTGTCGCGTCTCGTCCGCGGCCAGCACCGCCAGGATCGCGAGCACGCAGGCGGCGAGCGCCAGGGATGTGAGCGTGCTGCCGACCAGCGCCAGCGCGAGGATGGCAACCGTGGCGACCACCCGCTTGCGGCTGACATTGTGGATCATGCGCAGCCGAAACAGGGTGTGGCCGACCAGGTACAGCGCCGGCCCGCCCAGGATCACGGCCAGCTCCACACCCGACGGGGACGCGCCGGGATGTGCGATCACAAGCTCGTCCCCCACGGCGACGACGATGATGCCCGCCACGATCGGGATGTGCAGGTAGGTGTAGGCGTCGCGCGCGAGCCTGCCGCTGTCGTGAGACCGCGAGAGGAACCGCTGCGCCCGCCATCCGACCTCGTCGAAATACAGCCACCACAGCGCCGCGGACGTCCCGAACGCCACCATCAGCGCCGTCCCGTTCGCGAAATCCAGCACCAGCGACGAGGCGGTCGCGCCGGTGACGACGATCGACTCGCCGAGCGCGATGATGATGAACAGCTGGAACCGCTCCGCGAAGTGAGCCGCCTCGATCTCCCACTCGCTGGTCCCGGAGCGCCCCAGCAGGGGCGTCCAGTAGCCCACGGACGGCGCCACGTAGTCGACCGCCAGCGCCGCGATCCAGATCCAGGTGCGGGCGCTCGACGGCGCGAACCCGCCGGCCAGCCACAGCACGCCCGAGACCAGGCTCCAGGCCAGGATCCGGAGGAAGATGATGGAGAAGGGGTTGTCGTGCGGTGTCGCGTAGACGTTGAAGGCGTTCCGCACCACCTGCAGCAGGACGTAGGAGCAGGCGAACAGCGGCGCCAGCCTGCCGAAGGCCTCGGGGATGGCGACCGCCATCAGCAGGCTGGAGGCCATCACCATCAGCAGCACCAGTCGCACCAGCACCGACTCGGGATCGAACCAGTTGGTCATCCAGGTCGTGTAGATCCAGGCCCACCAGACGACCAGCAGCAGGAACAGCGTCTGCAGCGCGCCGTGGAGCGTCAGGTGGTGCAGCAGCAGGTGGCTGAGCTGCGTCACCGCGAACACGAAGACCAGGTCGAAGAACAGCTCCAGCCAGGTCGCCCGTTGCTCCTCGCCGGTCTTCTGGCGGAAGTGACGTGAGCTGCTCACCCGCCGCACCATACCCATCGTCGGGGCCGGCCGGGTCTGCGCCC
>DATIOK010000055.1:0-66135 GCA_035473255.1 Gaiellales bacterium | reverse complement strand
GTCCGCGGTAGCACTTGACGCGTTCTGCGGGTATGGTGCCGCTGCCGTCTGGACATGAGCACGGTCGTTTCGCAGGCTTGACAAGGGGGAGAGAATGATCCGGAAATCGTGGCTGCTGGCATGTGCTGCGGGCGTTATCGCAACATGTGCCCTTTCGGCCCAGGCATCGGCGGCGCCGCTGCAGCAGCAGATGCATCGCGGCGGCACAACGACGATAGGCCGCGGTGCGATCGGCTCGTTCGGGATCACCCAGCTCGAGATCCGGCCGTTCACCGCGGCGGCGGACGCGGGTACGATCGGGGCGGCGCGGAGCGTTCCGCTGGTTCGCAACCCTAGTAGCGTGCGGCCGCTCACCGCGGTGAAACCGCTGAGTGGAGCCGCTGTCGGGGTGACGGGCGCGGTGGGCCTGGTTCGAAGCTGGCCGGGCCTCAATCTCTTCCAGGAACGATTCGCCAACAACGGAAACCAGTTCACCGTAGACCCGCCGGACCAGGGGCTCTGTGCCGGTGCCGGCTTCGTTTTGGAGACTGTGAACACCGTGATGCGGGTGTTTCATCAGAACGGCCGGCCGGCAAGTCAGCCGATCGACCTGAACACGTTCTTTGGGTACCGCGCTGCCATCAACCGTCAGACGGGAGTGTTCGGACCGAACCTCGGCGACCCGAGCTGCTACTTCGATCCACAGACGCAGCGCTGGTTCAACCTCGTGTGGACGTTCGATTCACTGCCAGACGGCACGTTCACCGGGAAGCAGCACTTCGATCTTGCGGTGAGCCGTACCGCGAACCCGCTTGGCCGCTGGAGGGTGTACCGGCTGCCGAGTCAGAACGATGGCACGCAGGGCACGCCGAATCACCACTGCAGCGGCGGGGTGTGCGAAAGCGACTATCCGCACATCGGTGGCGATGGCAACGGCATCTACATCACCGACAATGAGTACGGAGCCGGGAACCAGGAGTTCCACGGCGCCCAGCTCTACGCCATCTCCAAGCGCCAGCTTGTCGGGTGGGCGAGCCACCCCCGGGTGCTGCTGTACCAGAACCTGCACGTGGGCGGACAGCTCGGCTTCACGGTGTGGCCGACGACCGGCGACTTCAGCGGCGCCGCCGGTGGCACCGAGTTCTTCCTGAGCTCGAATGCTGCCGGGGAGGTGGGCAGCGGCTCGTCGAGTCAGATCGCGGTGTGGGCGCTCACGCACACGCGCCGTCTGTCGCTACCGCATGCCGCTCCGCGGCTGCAGGCCCAGTTCGTGCACGTGCCGCGCTATGTCCAGCCGCCTTCCGCGGATCAGAAGCCGGGCCCAACACCGCTTCGGAGTTGCCTCAACGACAGGAGCATGGCAACACCGTTCGGCCCGGGCTGCTGGCAGTACTTCTCGGGCAGCATCGTTCCGCCCGGCCAGCCACCGGCGCACTTCCAGCGCCTGGCACACCTCGACACCAACGACAGCCGCATGCAGCAGACGGTGCTCAACAACGGGCTCGTCTGGGGTGCCCTCGACACGGGCGTATGGGCGAGTGGGCAGAGCGTGCCCGGTGTGGCGTACTACGCGGTCGCCCCGGTCATTCGCGACGGCCACCTGGACGCGCATCTTGTTCATACGGGGACGTTCGCCGTGGCCGGCGAGAGCATCAGCTATCCGGCGATCGCCATGCTGCACAACGGTAAGGGCGCGATCGCGGTCACGCTGGGTGGTCACGGCTACTACCCCAGCGCCGCATACGCCCTGGTGCAGGGAGGCCAGGTCGGTGCGGTGCATGTCGCGGCGCCTGGCGTCGGGCCGTCCGACTCGTTCAGCGACTACCCGGCCTTCGGGCAGCCGTTCCGCCCGCGCTGGGGCGACTACGGCGCGGCCGTGCCCGCGGGCGACCGCGTGTGGATCGCGTCGGAGTACATCGGTCAGCGCTGCTCTCTGACTCGCTTCCTCGTGGACACGGCTCGGTCTCCGTTCGGCACCTGCGGAATGACCCGGGCTCCGCTGGGCAACTGGTCGACGCGGATCTCGCTGGTATCGCCGTAGCGCGATCGGATCCGGGGCCGGCTACGGCCGGCCCCGGACGGACCTCGTTCATCCGGGGAGCGGTGTTTGACACCACCCGCCGGGCGCGGGAGGGTGCGGCGGTGGACGAGATTCGGCCAATGCGTCGCGTGTGGGTGATCGGGATCAGCGGGTCGGGCAAGACCACGCTCGCGGCCGAGCTGGCCCGCCGGCTCGGCGTTCCTCACATCGAGCTGGACGCCATGCACCACGGCCCGGACTGGGCCGAGCCGGACCTCGAGCAGTTCCGCGCCGAGGTGGCGGCCGTCATCGCCGGCGAGGGCTGGGTGGTCGACGGCGGCTACCAGCGCAAGCTCGGCACGACGGTGCCCGAGGCGGCCGACACGCTGATCTGGCTCGACCTGCCGCTGCACGTGTCGATGCTGCGCACGACCCTCCGCTCCCTGGGTCGGGTGCTGCGCGGCACCGAGCTCTGGAACGGCAATCGCGAGACGCTGGGCGGCCTGTTCTGGGGCCGCGAGTCGCTGCTCGGGTGGTCGATCACGCAGCACCGCATATACGACCGCTCGCTCCCCGAGCTGTTCGCATCGCCCGAGTGCGCGGACAAGCGGATCCTGCGCCTGCGCTCCGCGAAGTCGGTGGGGGCGTGGCTGGCGACCGTCCCAGGGTGACCTGATGGTTGATTCCACGTGGTACGTGGAGGTTGGGCGCAGGATGGGGCGGGCTGGACGTCGGGAGCGGCCGCAGGGCAGGCTGGGCATGTCCTGGCCGAGGACGATCGTGGCGTCCAGCGTGTCTCAGACCAGATCCAACGCCGCGTACCCCGTGGATTCAACCATCCAACTCGCGCTCCGGCTGCGAGCGCCCCAGCCGCTCCAGCAGCTCACCCACCCGCTGCTCGGCCTGGTTCAGCCGAGCCAGGCACAGCGCGTGCAGCTGCTCGCCGCGCTCCCACAGCTTCAGCGACTCGTCCAGCGAGATCTGCCCGTCCTCCAGCCGCCGCACGATCTGCTCCAGCTCGGCCCGCGCCTGCTCGAAGGTCATCTCGTCGCTCACTCCGTCACCTCCTCGACCGTGGCGGCGATCCGGCCCTGCGACAGCCGCACCCCGATCCGCTGGCCTGCCGTGACCGCGTCTGCCGCCGTCACCACCGTGCCCGACGCATCCTGCACGATCGCATACCCGCGGTCGAGCGTTGCAGCCGGCCCCAGCAGCCGCAGGCGGTCGCGGGCATGGCCGACCCGCACCCGCTCCCGCTCCAGGCGCCCGCTCGGCCAGCGGTCGAGACCGTCGCGCACCCGCAGCAGCGACTCCCGCCGCACGGCGATCCAGCTGCGCGGGTCGGCGAAGGCCGGCCGCGACACGAGCATCGCAAGCGACTCCCGGCAGCGGTGGGTGCGCGTCTGCAGCGCCCGTCCGGCGCGCGCTGCCAGATCGTCCAGGTCGGCGCTGATCGCCGCGTAATCGGGCACCACCAGCCGTGCCGCCAGGCTGGGCGTGCCCGCCCGTACGTCGGCCACGTGGTCGACGATCGGCGTGTCCTGCTCGTGCCCGATCGCCGACACCACCGGCGTCCGGCACCGCGCCACCGCCCGCACCAGCCGCTCGTCCGAGAACGGCAGCAGATCCTCGAAGCTGCCGCCGCCGCGCGCCAGCACGATCACGTCCACCTCGTCGTCCCTGTCGAGCCGCTCCAGCGCCGCCAGGATCTGCGGCACCGCGCCCGGCCCCTGCACGGCGGCCTCCGCCACCCGGAACCGCGCAGGCGGGTAGCGCTCGCCGGCGGTCTCGATCACGTCGCGCTTGGCCGCAGCGTCACGCCCGCAGATCACCCCGACCATCCGCGGCAGCAGCGGCAGCGGCCGTTTCCGCTCCTGTGCGAACAGGCCTTCCTCGCCCAGGCGCCGCTTCAGCTCCTCGATCTGCCTCAGCACCAGGCCCAGCCCAAACGGCTCGATCGCGCTCACCCGCAGCCGCAGCTCGCCCCGCTTCGCATACAGCTCCGCCCGCCCGCGCGCGTGCACCCGGTCTCCCGGCCGCAGCGGCGGCTGGATCGCCTCCAGCCGTGAGCGCGCCACCAGCGCCTGCAGCGACGCGCCGTCGCCCGGATCCTTCAGCGTCAGGTAGGCGTACGTCCAGCCGCTCTGCTGTTTCATCTCGGCCACCTCGCCGTCCACCCACACCTCGGGCAGGCGCTGCAGCCAGCCACCGACGCCGTGGTTGAACCCGGCCACCGAGTAGACCTGGCGATCGCCGTACTGCACGGGCTGAGGCTTCGCGCTCATGGCGGCAGTATCGCCCTCAACGGCAGTTCGCGCCGGTCAGGTGAGGATGCGCACGGCCACCTGCGGCGCGCACCCGTGCTCGAGCATGTCCACGGCCACGTGCAGGTCGGCGTCGGCCAGCGCGATGCGCTCGGCCACGTTCAGCGGATAGCCCGCCTGCAGCAGCACGTGCAGCCTCCACGCCTCCACCTCGGCGGACGTCCCGGGCTGCACCTCAATCACTTCGGCTGCGGTCATCGGGTGATGGTACGAACGGGGTCGGACGTACCAATCTTGGGTGGCTGGACGCTGGTATCGTGGCCTGCATGGGCGCCGTCGCACGCGGTCTGTGGCTCGAGTTGCGGGTGATTCCGGTGCTGCTCTGGAGCTTCTCCGCCATCACCCTCGGCACCGCTCTGGGCGGCGGATCGGACGTCGAGGGCTGGTACTACCTGGGAGCAGTGGCGCTGGGCGTGCTGATCCAGGGCGTGCTCGCGCACACCCTGAACGAGATCGAGGACTGGCGCTCGGGCACCGACCGTCACGACTCGCCGCGCGTCATCTCCGGCGGCAGCAAGGTGCTGGTGGCGGGGCTGCTGACGCCGCGCGCCCTGAAGCTGCTGTTCGCGGTCGCCTTCGTGGCCACCACCGTGCTGGGCCTGGCCCTGGTCGCCTCGCGCGGCCTGGTGATGCTCCCGTTCGGCCTGGCGGGCGTGGCCGGCGCCGTGCTCTACACCCTGCCGCCGGTGCGCGCCGCCTACCGCCCGTTCCTGGGCGAGGCGATCGCGTGCATCTGCCTGTGGCTGTGCGTGACCGGCGCCGCCGTGCTGCAGGGTGGCAGGATCGACGCGACGGTGGCCGTAGCGGCGCTGGCGGTGGCCGCCTACGCCGTCGGCATGCTGATGGTGCACCACTACCTCGACTACGAGGCTGACCGCTCGGCCACCCCCACCAAGACCACCACCATCGTGCTGCTGGGGCTGCGCCGGGGCCGCCTCTACGCGATCGGCTGGGGATCGGCGGCGCTGGCTTCGGCGGCCGGCGCCGCAGTGGCCGAGCCGAAGCTGGTACCGCTCGCCGCGGCCTACGTGGTCGGCCTCTTCTGCCACGTGCGCTGCCGCCCCGGCGATGTCGCCTCCGTCACCACGAATGAGATGGGCATCATCTTCTTCGGCATCGCCGGCGCCCTGATCTCGGCCGCGCTGCTGGTGCCGGCCCTGGCCTGGGCGGCGCTCGCGGCAGCCGCGCTGGTGGCGCTGGAGATGCGGCTCGCGGTGCAGCCGGCGGAGACGCCTGCGGCATGAGCCTGGAGCTGGAGCTGGAGGCTGCCCGTGATGCCGCCCAGAACCTGGCCGGCGACGGCGGGCAGGTGGTGGCGGTGATGGCCAGCGAGCCGGGGCTGGCCGCACGCGTCTATCTGATCGCGTTCGAGGCGGACGGGGAGCACAGCTACCTGGCGCTGGGCGCCGACCTGTCGCCGGTGCACGATCGGCGGCTGGTGCGCGACGCCGTGGTCATGCTGGCGCTGGCCGAGCGGGCCGAGGAGGCGTCCGTGGCGCTGCAGGCCGAGCAGCTCGAGCAGGAGTTCGCGACCGCCGAGCAGGCGCTGCGGGACGGCCACCCGGCCGAGGCCGCGGCCGCGGCCGATGTGCGCTCGGCGTTGCAGCTTCTGGCCGAGGCGGCGGACGGCCCACGGGTGGCCACGCCCCTCTACCTGGACACGATCGGGGCCGCCTCCGGGCGGCTGGCCGTCGCCCTGGTCGGGTTCCGCGACCAGGTCGAGCTGATGACCGCGCCGGGAGCCGCGCCCAGCGGCGCGGCCGAGGCCGCCTGGCGGGCGCTCGGCGTGGCGGCCGGCGCCGGCGACCCGTCCCAGTTCTCGCACTCCATGACCGCGACCACGGCCGCCGCCGAGGCGCTCGCCGATGACGTGCTGGAGCGGCTGCGGCCCGTATGATCCGCCGCGCCCGTGCGATTCGTTGACCGTCTCATCGCGACCTCCCTGCCGGTGGTGCCGCGGCCGCTCGTGCGCCACTTCGCCGACCGCTACATGGCCGGCGAGACGCTGGCCGACGCCGTCGCGACCGTCTCCGCGCTGAACGGGATCGGCGCCGCGGCCACGGTCGACGTGCTGGGCGAGTTCGTCCACGACGTCGCGCAGTGCCAGGCTACGGCGGACGAGTACGTCGAGCTGCTGGACGCGATCGCCCGCGAGGGCCTCGACGCCAACGTCTCGATCAAGCTGTCGGCGCTGGGCGCGGAGATCGACCCGCAGCTGGCGCTCGACCACACCCGCAGGGTGGTGCTGGCGGCCGCCGGCCACGGCAGCCGGGTGCGGATCGACATGGAGCACAGCGGCCTCACCGACCAGACGATCGGCGTCTACCGCACCCTCCGCGAGGAGGGGCACGACAACGTCGGCATCGTGCTGCAGGCCTACCTGCGCCGCACGTTCGGCGACGTGCGTGCGCTGGCCGACCTGGCGCCCAGCGTGCGCCTGGTCAAGGGCATCTACATCGAGCCCCCCGACATCGCGTACACCGAGCCGGCGCTCGTCAATCGCAACTTCCTGGGCCTGCTCCGCGACCTCGTGGACCGCGGCTGGGCGGTGGCTGTTGCCAGTCACGACGACGAGCTGGTGGGGGAGGCCAGGCGTCTGGCCGACGAGCGTCACCTGCAGCCCGACCGCTTCGAGTTCCAGCTGCTGCTGGGCGTCAAGGAGCCGCTCCGCGACGAGCTGATCGCGGCCGGCCACCGTGTCCGCATCTACGTGCCCTACGGTCAGGCCTGGTACGCCTACTCGCTGCGCCGGCTGAAGGAGAACCCCAGCATCGCTGGGTACGTGGCCCGCGACGTGGTGCGCGGCTTGGCGGGGATGCGGTGAGCGCCCGCTCGCGACCGGCCGCCGGGGAGCAGCTGTGGCGCACACTGCGCCGGTACGAGGGACCGCTGGGCGATGGCACGGAACCGGCCATCGTCTGGCAGCGGGCGGAGGGCGCCACCGTCTGGGACGCTGACGGCCGCGCCTATACCGACCTCAGCTCCGGCTTCGGCGTGGCCGCCGTCGGCCACCGCAACCCGCGGGTGGTGGCCGCCATCCACCGCCAGGCCGACCTGCTGCTGCACGGTCTCGGCGACCTGCACCCGACCGACGTCCGCGCCCGGCTGGCGGAGCGGCTGGCGGGGCTGGCGCCGTTCGGGCTGACCCGGATGCTGTTTCAGCTGACCGGGGCCGGCGCGATCGAGCTGGCTCTCAAGACGTCCCACCTGGCCACCGGCCGGGCGGTCGTGGTCGGGTTCGGCGGGGGCTACCACGGCACCGGGTTGGGCGCGCTTGCCCTCGGTGGCTGGCCGGAGTTTCGCGATCCGTTCCGGGCCTGGCTGGCACCGGCCCGGATCGAGGACTACGGCGTGGTGCCGGAGCTGGACGCCTCCATCGCGTGCGTCGTGGTCGAGCCGATGCAGGGGCGTGGCGGCGTGGTCGAGCCGCCGCCCGGCTTCCTGGCCGGACTGCGCGACGCCTGCGACCGGGCCGGCGCCCTGCTGGTGGTGGACGAGGTCTTCACCGGCCTCGGGCGCACCGGCACGATGTGGATGAGCCAGGCGCTGGGCGTGCGGCCCGACCTGCTGGTGTGCGGCAAGGCGCTGGCCGGTGGTCTGCCGCTCTCCGCCTGCATGGGGACGCCCGAGCTGATGGACCGGGCCTGGGCCGGGCACGGCGAGCTCGCGATCGACACCCACACCCATCTCGGCAGCCCGCTCTCCTGTGCGGCCGCGCTGGCGGTGCTGGACGAGATCGAATCGCAAGCGCTGCCGCAGCGGGCGCTGGATCTGGAGCTGGTGGTGCGGTCGGCGTTGCCCGAGGTGCGCGGCCGCGGGCTGGCGCTGGGCCTGCCCTGCGATGCGCCGGCCGCCTGCGAACGGCTGCTGCGGCGCGGCGTGATCGCGGTGCCGGCCGGGCGGGACGCCGAGGTGCTCGAGATCAGCCCGCCGCTCACGATCGAGGAGCCGCAGCTGGTCGATGCGCTGGCGCGGGTCGCCGAGGAAGCGGCGTGAACGAGACCGGCGGCAACGCTCCCATCTCGGCGCGCTACGTGACGGTGGCCTGCGTGTTCGTCACCTGCCTGATCCTGTCGAACATCCTGGCCGTCAAGCTGCTCGAGTTCCACGAGCGCGTGCTCGATGCCGGCAACGTCGTGTTTCCGGTCAGCTACATCATCGGCGACGTGCTGACGGAGGTGTGGGGCTTCCGCGCGGCCCGCCGCGTGATCTGGACCGGCTTTGGCTGCAACCTGCTTGCCGCGGCCGCGATCCAGGCCGCCATCCACCTGCCGCCGGCCGGTTTCTGGGGCGACCAGAAGGCGTACGAGACGATCCTCGGATTCTCGACGAGGCTGCTGATTGCCTCGTTCTGCGCCTTCCTGGTGGGCGAGTTCGTGAACTCCGCGATCATGGCCAAGATGAAGGTGATGACCGAGGGCCGCTGGCTGTGGACGCGCACCATCTCGTCCACCGTCGTCGCCGAGGCGCTGGACTCGACCGTGTTCGTGACCATCGCCTTTGTGGGCACCGGGGTTCCGTTGTGGAACACGATCGTCACCAACTGGGGCTTCAAGACCGCGTACGAGATCCTGGCCACGCCGCTCACCTACTGGGTGGTGGGCTACCTGAAGCGCACCGAAGGGGTGGACGTCTACGACCGCGACACGCCGCTGGTGCCGATCGAGTTCCACCGGCCCGCGCCGGTCGCGCAGCCCTGACGGATCAGTGCGCCGGCTCGGGCCCCTTGCCGGTGCCCTGACCCAGCCGGTCGAGGTCAGCCAGGCGCTGCATGCCGTACTCGCGTACAGGATCGCCGGCCTGCAGGTCGCTGATCAGCGCCGCCACGCGCTCCGCCAGCTGGTAGGCGAACTGCGGTGTGGCCGGGCCCCAGAGGGCGTCGATGTCGCGTTTGGTGGGTGCGCTCATGGCCGGCGGAGTCTAGATGATCGATCGATATCTCTCGCGAGCCTGGCCGCTGCGTTCGGTTTGAGGTGAGCGGCGGCCGGGGTGGCTACGGCTGCGAACCGTCGTCTCCGTCCGCGATCTGCGTGATCGCAGATCGCTCATGATCGGTGCAAGTCGCATGAGACTTGCACCTGCGCGAGACTCGGTTCTCGCCCGGTCGTGATCTGCGTGATCGCAGATCACTCCCGACCGGCGCAAGGCGATGCCTTGCGCCTTGGACATCACGGAGATATCGATCGATCATCTAGATGACCCCTCACGTGGAATGCGTCTTCACCGAACCTTCACCCGATCGACACCGCGGCGCGACCCATGCACCCGCCGAGCCGGGGCATCCTGTCTTCGATGATCGGGAAGCGTGCCAGTTCTGGGTTTGAGGCGGAGAGGCCGTGCCCCGCGTTCTGATCGTCGAGGACGACTCGCTGATCGCGAACGCGATGGCAACCCATCTCCGTCACGCGGGGATGGACGTCGAGTGGTCGGACCGCGGCGACCGCGCCATGAAGAAGCTTCGGTTCGAACGGCCTGATGTGGCCATCATCGATCTGATGCTGCCGGGGATGGATGGCTGGCGTATGATCGAGGCGCTGCGGGCGGATGGCATCGGGATACCGCTAATCGTCGTCAGCGCGCGGGGCACCGAACAGGACAAGGTGCACGCGCTCGGCATCGGCGGCGATGACTACCTGGCCAAGCCGTTCGGCATGGGTGAGCTGGTCGCACGCGTCAGGGCCGCGGTCAGACGGGCGGGCGTGTTCGCGGGCGACGGGGGACGCTCGCGGGTGGAGGTACCGGGGCTGATCGTCGACCCGGACCTCCACCGCGCCCTCATCGACGGCCGCGATGCCGAGCTGACCCGTACCGAGTTCCGGCTGCTGTCGGTGCTGGCATCCGGGCAGGGCCGCGTGATGACGCGAGACCAGCTTCAGCAGCGGGTCTGGGGCACGCCCTACCGGCCGCGCGACCGCTCCGTCGACGTGTGCGTGCGCAAGCTGCGCGAGAAGCTCGACCAGCGCTCGGGCACGTACAGCTACATCCACACCCACTACGGCGTCGGCTACCGCTTCGACGCCGAGCCGCTCACGGCCGCCCAGCCCAGCAGCGCCTAGCCGGCTGCGGCCTGCTGCGCCCGGTTGGTGATCACCTCTCCGGACTCGAGGTCGAAGAAGTGGAAGCGATCGGTCGCGATCGCCAGCTCCACGTCGTCGCCGGCCCGCGCCGGGCAGCGGGCGTTGACGCGGGCCGTGCAGATCGTCTCGTCGGCGTCGGCCACCAGCGGCACCACGGTGCTGTCGGCCGCGTCCGGCTCCGCCGCTGCGCGCACCGCCTCGGTCGCCACAGGAGGGATGTTGATGCGGAAGATGACGTTGATCTCCGAGCCCAGCTCCTCGACCACGTCGGCCCGCACGTGCAGGGTGGGGGAGCCTTCGTCGCGCCCCAGTGCGGCGTCCTCGAAGTCGGCCGGACGCAGGCCCAGCACCAGCGAGCGGCCCTCGTAAGCGCGCAGGTCGACGCCGTCCGGCACCGGCAGGCGGTGCTCGGCAAAGGCCAGCTCGCCGCCGTGCACGGTGGCCTCGATCAGGTTCATGGACGGCGATCCGATGAACGCTGCCACGAACAGGTTGGCGGGCGCGCGGTAGAGCGCCTGGGGCGTGTCGAGTTGCTGGACGACGCCGTCCTTCATCACCGCCACGCGGTCGCCCAGCGTCATCGCCTCGACCTGGTCATGGGTGACATAGATGGTGGTGGTGTGCAGGGTGTCACGGAGACGTGCCAGCTCCGCCCGCATCTGCACGCGCAGCTTGGCGTCGAGGTTCGACAGCGGCTCGTCCATCAGGAACGCCCGCGGCTCGCGCACCATGGCGCGGCCCATCGCGACGCGCTGCCGCTGGCCGCCCGAGAGCTGGGCCGGCTTGCGGCTGAGCAGCGTGTCCAGACCCAGCACCTGCGCCACCTCGCCCACCTTCGCCTTGCGCTCGGCCTTGGGCGCGCCGCGCAGCTTCAAGCCCAGACCCAGGTTCTGCTCGACCGTCATGTGCGGGTAGAGCGCGTAGTTCTGGAACACCATGGCGATGTCACGGTCGCGCGGGGACATGTCGGTGACGATGCTGTCGCCGATCACGACCTCGCCGGTAGATAGCTCCTCGAGGCCCGCGATGATCCGCAGCAGCGTCGACTTGCCGCAGCCGGATGGGCCTACGAGCACCATGAACTCGCCGTCCGCGACCTCCAGGCTGACGTGGTCGACCGCGACCACCTCGGAGCCGAACACCTTGGTCACCTCATCCAGCAGGATCCGCGCCACTACCGCTCCCTTCCAGGTGATGTCAGCCGATCGTGCGTCACCGCCGCTCGCAGCTCGGCGTATGCTCGCCGCCCTGCACCGATCTCGTCAAGGCCGAGGAAGGCCGCGCCCAGCACCGGCGGCGCGTCCAACACCCGCACGCGGGCGTCAGGAGCGACCGCGGTCACGCCCTGCTCGATGTGCCCGAGCAGCCGCGGGTCGCGTCCCTGTGCCACGCCGCCGCCGAGCACCACGTCGCTGTCGCGGCGGGTCATGGCCAGGCGGCGCAGGGCCGAGACGACCATCGCCACGATCTCGTCGGCCAGGCGGTCGACGATGTCCTGGGCGGCCGCATCACCGGCTCGCGAGCTGGACAGCACCAGCCGCGGCAGCTCGGTGAGGCTGTGCTGGTCGATCGTTCCCAGGTAGATCGCCTCCATCAGCTGGTGGGGCGTGCGCAGGTCGAAGTGGGCCGGCACCGACTGCTCGAGCGAGGTCCTGGGGCCGCGGCCGTCGCGCCCGCGGATGGCTGCCCTCAGCGCCTGCAGGCCCATCCAGTCGCCGCCGCCGCCGTCGCCGGAGATCTCGCCGATGGCGGCGTAGCGGACGATCTTGCCGGTGGGGGAGACGGCACAGCAGTTGAGTCCGGTGCCGCAGACCACGCCGACGCCCCATGGGCGCTCGGTGCCGGCGCGGAGCACGGCGAACGTGTCGTTGCGCAGGACGACCCGCTCGGCCCAGCGGCGGGCGTGCAGGCTCCGGCTCAGGCGGCGGTCGTCCACCGGCAGATCGGCCCCGGCCAGGCAGAGCACGGCGGCATCGGCGATCGGGCCGGAGCCGGGCGTGATGCCGGCGCTGCGGCAGGCCCGGGCGACCGTCGCGTCGAGGCGGGCGAAGGATCCGTCGTGGTCGTGGGGGGAGAAGCTGGCGCCGCGCCCGCGGGCGGTTCCCAGCACCCGTCCGCCGCGGCTGAGCAGCACCGCATCCAGCTTCGAGTTGCCGCCGTCCACGGCCAGCACGGCCGGCCTAGCCAAGCTGCTCCACCCCCACGAGGTCGGCGCCGGCCCGTCGCAGGCGCTCGATCAGTTCGGGCAGGGCGGCGGCGGTCACGTCCGGCCAGCTGTGCAGGAGCGCGATGCCGCCGTCACCCTCGCGGGCATGTCCGTCGAGCACACGCTCGATCAGGTCGGCGGAGGTGCGGCCGGGCTCCCAGTCGTACGGGTCGATCGTCCAGCTGACGTGCCGGTAGCCGGCCCGCTCGATGGCGGCCAGCACGCGCACGTCGTCCTGGCCCTGGCCGTACGGGCAGCGGAACCACGGTCTCGGGTTGAAGCCGCCGGCCTGCTCGATCATCTCCTCGGCCTCGCTCAGGGAGGCGACGATGCCCGCGTCGGTGAGCATGTCCATGGGGGCGTGCGACTTGGAGTGGTTGCCGATGGTGTGGCCGTCCTCGGCGATCCGCCGCGCCATCGCCGGGTTGGAGCTCGCCCAGCGGCCCTGGATGAAGAAGCTGGCGCGCGTGCCGGCGGCCCCGAGCGCGTCAAGGATCGCCGGCAGGTTGCCCGGAGTGCAGGGGAAGTCGGGGTGCTCGGTGTCGATGGTGAGGGCGATGCGTGCGCTCATTCGCGGGTGGTCACCTTGCCTGCGATCGCGAACTCGCCGGGAGTGAGGCCGCGGCAGCGCGCCAGACGCCAGGCCAGCAGCTGGGCGGGGACGGTGGCGGTGGCTGCCGCCAGGCCGCCGCTGAGCGGACCCACCGAGATCGCCTCGGCCCCGTCCGGGCAGTCGCCGTCCTGGCTGACGACGAGCACGGCGGCGCCGGCGGCGGCCAGCTCGCCCGCCAGCTTCAGCTCCAGCGCGCGGGTGCCGGGCTCGGTGGCGATCACGATCACGGCCAGATGAGGGCCGGCCAGCTCGAGCGGGCCGTGCCGGAACTGGGCCGCCTGCATCGATTCGGCCGGGAAGCGGGCCGCCTCCTTCAGCGTCAGGGCGCCCATCTCGGCGGCGGCGCGGGCCGAGCCGCGGCCGACGAGGGCCAGCGTGGGGCGGCCGTCGATCCACGCGCTGAGGTGGTCGGCTGCGGCGTCCGGTTCGGCCAGCAGGCGCTCCATCTCGAGGGCGGCGCGCTCCAGCGGAGGGTCGCCGGTCACCGCCTCGAGCACGGCCATGGCGCCGGCGAAGGTCATGGTGGAGGGGCCCAGCTCCTCGCCGGCGCAGGTGTCGAGCGCGATGTCCGCATCGGCGGCGAGGGTGTTGGCGGAGCCGTTGGTGACCGCGGCGATGGTCGGTCGGGCGCCGGCCGTGAGCCGGTCGATGAGGCGGACGAGCTCGGCGCTCTCGCCGGACTGGCTGACGCAGACCAGCAGAGAATCGGGCTCCAGCAGCGGCATCCGGAAGTGCAGCAGCTCGGCGGTGTCCAGCATCGAGCAGGGCCGGCCCCGCCCGGCGAGGGCGGTCACGATCGGGTAGCACGCGTCGTAGGAGCTGCCCATGCCGGTGAACAGGATCGAGCGCGACGACGCGACCGCCTGGCGCAGGCGGGCGAGCTGCTCGGACTGTTCGACCAGCCCTCGGCCGGCGCGGCGGAGGGCCTGTGGCTGCTCCGCGATCTCGGCCACGAATCTGTCAGGAAACTTTCCTAACGATTTCATTCCGCCGCCAGGATACCGTAGGATGAGGCCGTCGTGAAGGTTGCAGTCATCGGTGGCGGTAGCACGTATACGCCGGAGTTGGTCGAGGGCTTCGGCCTGCGCCGCGACGTGCTGCCGGTCGACGAGCTGGTGCTGCACGACATCGACCAGCAGCGGCTGGACATCGTCGGCGGCCTGGCCGGGCGGATTCTCGAGAAGCTGGAGTTCCCGGGGCGGCTGACGCTGACGACCGACCGCGAACAGGCGGTCGAGGGTGCCAGCTTCGTGCTGGTGCAGCTGCGGGTGGGCGGCCTGCAGGCGCGGCTGGGGGACGAGACGATCCCCGCCCGGTTCGGGCTGATCGGCCAGGAGACGACCGGGCCGGGCGGCTTCGCGAAGGCGCTACGGACGGTGCCGGTGGTGCTCGGGATCGCCGAGGACACGGCCCGGCTGGGCGCCGAGGGCGCCTGGCTGCTCGACTTCACGAACCCGGCTGGGCTGGTCACGCAGGCGCTGTCCGACGCGGGCCACCGCGCGATCGGGCTCTGCAACATCCCGATCGGGTTCCAGCGGATGCTGGCGAAGCAGCTGGGAGTCGAGCCCGCCCAGGTGCAGCTCGAGCACGTGGGGCTGAACCACCTCTCGTGGGAACGGAAGGTGGTGGTGGACGGCGTCGACCGGCTGCCCGACCTGATCAAGACGTACGCCGACCAACTGGGAGAGGAGGTCGATCTGCCCGGTGACCTGGTGCGGCTGACGCGGTCGATCCCCTCGTACTACCTGCGCTACTTCTATCTGCCGGGCGAGGTGCTCGAGAAGCAGGCCGGCGCGCGTTCGCGGGCCGACGAGGTGATGCAGATCGAGCGAGAGCTGCTGGAGATGTACCGCGACCCGGCGCTGGACGTGAAGCCGAAGCTGCTCGAGCAGCGGGGCGGCGCGTTCTACTCGGAGGCGGCGGCGATGCTGGTGGAGTCGCTGTACACGGACCGCGGTGACGTGCAGGTGGTGAACGTGCGCAACGCGGGGGCGATCCCCAACGTCGACGCGGACGCGGTGGTGGAGGTGGCGTGCCGGATCAGCAGCTCGGGAGCCGAGCCGCTGCCGGTCGACCCGCTGGCGCCCGAGATGCTCGGGCTGGTCGAGCAGGTGAAGGCCTACGAGCGGCTGACCGTGGCGGCGGCGATCAGCGGCGACCGCGAGCTGGCGCTGAAGGCGCTGATGGCGAACCCGCTGTCCTCGGACTACCGGGTGGCGGTGCCGCTGCTGGACGCGTTGCTCGAGGGCAACCGCGAGCACCTGCCGCGGTTCTTCGCCTGACAGCCCTTCCACACGGCCGCCGTAACGCCCATGTGAGCACGTCGTCACACCTTCGCAGTTGTAAAGGGTCAGAGCCCGACTCGGCGCTCGTGATGGCCTCGTGACAGCGCCGCCACAGACGTAACGGCCGGCGTGACCCGGTTTTCGCATGGTTGCCCCGATCGGCTCCGGATTGGAGTCAAACACCGCATCGGCCCCCGACGAGGGTTCGGGGCAGGATCGGCACCGGCCGTTGCGAGGGGGCTACGTTCGAACGGCCGTCAGCTCGTGGGCGTGCTGTTGCACCTTTGCGATGGCTGTCACGGCATCCTCGACACCCTGGCGGCCGGCCCGGAACACGCTCTCGTTCAGGTACACCGCCTCGCGCTCGCCGGCCGATTCGGCCACCGGGAAGCTCATCCTGGCCGGATCCAGGCGGTTCGCGTGCGCCACGCACACCGGCAGGCGTGACAGCTGCGGCTGGAACAGGTCGTAGCGGCTCATCGGCGGATACTGCACCTCCGCCGCGATCCCCTCGGCCTCGAGCGCGTCGGCCACCGTCTCGCACGTCGCCCCCGCGAACGCGTCCGGGTCGATCCGGAACAGGTAGCGGTAGAAGCCCCAGCGCGAGATCTGCGGGTGGATAGGGTTGACGGAGACGCCGGTGAGCCCATCGGCCAGCTGCTCGAACAGCCGCGCTCCGGCCTCCCGCTCGGCCCGCTGAGCCTCGAACCGGTCGAGCTGCGTGCACAGAAGCGCGCAGGCCAGCTCGCCCAGCCGGTAGTTGGCGCCGAACGTGAACTGCTGCTCGGCTGCGTCCTTGGGCCGGCCGCAGTCGATGATCGAGTGGGCGCGCCGTGCCAGGTCGTCGTCGCCGGTCAGGAGCGTCCCGCCCTCGCCGGCGGTCAGCGTCTTCGAGGACTGGTGGCTGAACGAACCGAACGCGCCGATGCATCCGGCCCCGCGGCCGCCCCACTGCTGGCCGTGCGCGTGCGCGCAGTCCTCGACGATCGCGAGCCCGTGCCGGTCGGCGATCGCCGCCAGGCGATCCATGTCGGCCATCTGCTGGCCCAGGTGCACCGGCATGATGGCGCGCGTGCGCGGCGTGATCGCGGCCTCGACGGCATCGGGGTCGATCGTCCAGCGCTGTGGTTCCACGTCCACGATCACGGGCAGCGCACCCGCTGCGATCACGGCGTAGGCGGTGGCGGCGAACGTCAGCGCCGGCACGATCACCTCGTCGCCCCAGCCGATCCCGAGCGCCTTCAGCGCCACCTCCATCGTGACCGTCCCGTTCACCATCACGATTCCGTGGGACGCGCCCTGGTAGGAGGCGAACCGCGCCGCGAACTCGGCGTTGCGCGGGCCCGGCTCCGGCCAGCCCCCGATCTGCCCGTTCAGCACCACGTCTGCCACGGCGTCGGCGTCGCGCTGGTCGACCTGCGGCCAGGCCGGATACGGCTCGCTGCGCACGCGTGTGCCGCCGTTAATCGCCAGAACGCTCATCCCGACCTCCGTGACGTCTTGACACCCGTCCGCTCCAGGGCGTATTTTCCTCACTGTCAGTAAGGTTTCCTAACTATACGCTTGCGGAAGGAGGGACAGTACGGCAACGGAACCGATCAGTTTCGCCGCGGGCCAGCCCCGTCTCCTGCGAGCCATCAACGAGCGTAGCGTGCTCGAGCTGATCCGGCGCACCGGCGCCACCTCGCGCGCCCAGATCGCCCGCGCGAGCGGCCTCTCCAAGCCGACCGTCTCGCTCGCGCTGAGCGGCCTGGTGGATGCGGGCCTCGTGCACGAGGTGGGCCGCGCAACCGGCGGCAAGGGCCCCAGCGCCGTACTCTACGAGCTCAACCCCGAGTCGGGCTGGGTGGTCGGGATCGACGTCGGCGCCCACTGGGTGAGGGCGGCGCTGGCCGACATCACCGGCACCATCGTCGCCCGCCGCGACGAGCGTGCGCGCTCGCGCAGCTCGGGCGCGCTGGTCGCCCAGATCGGCGAGATCGCACACGGCGTGGCCAGCCAGGGCGATCTGCGCTGGCGCCAGGTGACGCATGCCACGGTCGGCAGCTCCGGCGTGCTCGATCCCTCCCGCGGCCTGCTGGCCCACGCCCCCAACCTGCCCGGCTGGGGCCGCCAGGGCCTGGTCGGCGCCATCCGCGACGAGCTGGGCACCGCCGTCAGCTTCGAGAACGACGTCAACCTGGCCGCCCTCGGCGAGCGCGCCCACGGCGCCGGCCGCGACGTCGGCACGTTCGTGTTCCTGTGGGTCGGCACCGGCGTGGGCATGGGCATCGTCATCGACGGCGAGCTCTACCGCGGCGCCGGCGGCGCCGCCGGCGAGATCGGCTACATGCCGGTGGGTACCGGCGACCCCGGCGATGCCGGCTTCCGCCGCCGCGGCATGCTCGAGGAGCAGACCGGCGCCTCGGCCGTGATGCGCGACGCCCGCTCCGCAGGCCTGCGGCCGGCCCGCTCGCCCAAGTCGGTGTTCGCCGCGGCCGCCCGCGGCAGCGCCGAGGCCGCCGCCGTCGTCCGCCGCGAGGCCGACCGCATCGCGCTGGCGATCGCCGCCGTCGCGCCCGTGCTCGACCCCGAGCTCGTGATCCTGGGCGGAGGCATCGGCAGCAACCCCGACCTGCTGGCGCCCGTCGACGCCCGCCTCCGCGAGATCTCCCCCTTCCGCCTGCGCCTCGCCACCACCCAGCTGGGCGCCGACGCCGTCCTGCACGGAGCCGTCAGCACCGCCCTGCAGGCGGCGCAGGATCAGCTGTTCAACCGCAAACCCCTCTCCCGGATCGCCGTCATATGATGAAAGGTCAGGAGGCCACACCGATGAGACGAATGCGATTGCTCGCCCTGAGCTCGCTGGCCCTGCTGGTTGTTGCAGCAGGCTGCGGCGGGGGAAACTCCAGCCCCAGCAGCTCAGGCGGCCCCGCCGGGACGATCGACAAGACGCCGGTCACGATCGTCCTGTGGGACATGTGGAGCGGCAGGGAGGCTCAGCCGTTCAAGGATGCGCTCAAGCGGTTCCAGGTGAAGTACCCCTGGATCACGATCAAGGAAGAGGTGCAGCCAAACCCGCCCAACGACACGTTCGACCCGAACCTGGTGAACGCCATCAACGGCGGCAACCCGCCCGACGTGGCGATGCCGTTCGGACCCGACTACGTCGGCCAGTGGTGCGCGGGTGGCCTCTGGCAGGACCTGGCGCCGTACATGAAGGCCGACGGCATGAGCATCAACGATTTCGCTCCGGCTGCCATCACCTACACCAACGTCAGCGGCAAGCAGTGCGCGCTGCCGTCGCTGACCGACGCCTACGGCCTCTACTACAACAAGGACATGTTCGCCAAGGCCGGCATCGCCGGGCCGCCGAAGACGATGGACGAGCTGATGGCCGACGCCAAGAAGCTGACGGTGCGCAATCCCGACGGCACGATCAAGGTGGCGGGCTTCGTCCCGCTCAACCAGTGGGAGCAGCTCGGGCCCGGCGATCTGGCAAACGCCTGGGGCGCCAAGTGGTTCGACTCCAGCGGCAAGCCGCAGCTCGCCCAGGATCCGGGCTGGGCGTCCGCATTCATGTGGCAGCGCCAGCTGATCGACTGGTACGGCTACGACAACATCGTCAAGTTCTTCGCCGCCAACACGAACAACGAGTTCAATCCCAGCAACGCGTTCGAGAACGGCAAGGTGGCGATGATGTTCGACGGCGAGTGGCGAACCGCGTTCATCAAGGGCGACAAGCATCCACCGCTCAACTACGACACTGCACCGTTTCCGGCCGCTTCCGACCATCCCGAGATGTACGGGCCGGCCCGCGTCGGCGGGACGATCGTGGGCATCCCCAAGGGTGCGAATCATCCCGACCAGGCGTGGCTGCTGGTGAAGTTCCTCGCCTCCGACACCACCTACCTCGTGCAGATGGCGAACAGCGTCGGCAACGTGCCGACGACGCCGGCCTCCCAGCAGTCGCCGGAGCTGAACCTGCCGCCGCAGTTCGACACGTTCCTGCACGTCTGGGCAAACCCGAGGTCGGCCTTTGCTCCGCCCACCACGCCATCTGGCAACGGATACGGAAACCTGCTCGACCCGTTTGAGGACAAGTGGCAGTCCGGCAAGATCAGCAATGCCGACCTGCACTCCCAGCTGGCGACGCTGGATCAGCAGATAGCGAACGATCTCGCCCAGGGGGCGGGGCCGTAGCAACCGCGGCCCCGCAGGCGCTGGGGTACCAGCCGCGCACGCCGGCCGAGCGGCGGCGTGCGCGGCGGCGCGCCCAGCTCCGGAAGTACGGCACGGTGCTGCTGTTCCTGTCGCCGTGGATCTTCGGCTTCGTCGTGTTCACGGCGGGGCCGATGCTGCTCAGCCTCTACTACTCGTTCACCCACTACGACCTGATCTCGAGCCCGCGCTGGATCGGGCTCGACAACTATCGCTACATGATCGGGAAGCTGACCCTGAACGGCCAGCCGAATCAGGGCGACCCGTACTTCGGGACGGCCGTCAGGAACACGATCTGGATCATCGTGGTAGGCCTGCCGCTGCGGATCGTGTTCGCGATCGCAACGGCGATGTTGCTGACCCGGCCGAAGCGCGGTGTCAACGGCTACCGAACGCTCTTCTTCATGCCCTCGATGGCTCCGACGGTCGGCGCGTCGCTGGTCTTCGTGTACCTGTTCAACCCGGTGACCGGGCCGATCAACCAGTTCCTCGGCCATCTTGGCATCAACGGGCCGCTCTGGTTCTTCGACCCGACGTGGGCCAAGCCGGCGCTCGTGGTGCTTGGGCTGTGGGGCATCGGTGATGCGATCGTGCTCTACCTGGCCGGGCTGCTGAACGTGCCGCGCGATCTCTACGAGGCGATCTCGGTCGAGGGCGCGAATGCCTGGCAGCGCTTCCGCTACGTGACGTTCCCCATGTTGACGCCGGTGATCTTCTTCACGCTGATCATCGGGATCATCGAGGGCTTCCAGTACTTCGACCAGGCCTACGTCAGCGCCACCACTACCGGCAACGGCGTCGGCTCCCCGCAGAACTCGCTCCTGTTCTATTCGGTGTGGCTGTACGAGCAGGCGTTCACGTACTTCCACATGGGCTACGCCGCCGCGATGGCCTGGATCCTGTTCATCGCGACGATGGTGCTGACGGCCATCCTGCTTCTCACGTCGCGGCGCTGGGTGCACTACGGCGGAGGCCTGTCATAGCCGAAGTCGCCCAGCCGACCCGGCCGATCCCGGCCGCCCGCCGTCGCCCGGCCGCCGTGCGGCGCAAGCGGTTCCTTCTCGCCGTGGCCAATCACTCGGTGCTGATCGGCGTGTCGGCGCTGTTCATGTTCCCCATCATCTACATGTTCTTCACGGCCGTGCAGTCGAACGACCAGGCGCTCACGGGTAGCATCTGGCCCCATCCGTTCGTGTGGTCGAACTTCAAGACGGTGTTCGACGAGATCAACGTCTGGCGGTACCTCTGGAATACCTTCCTCTACGCCGGGCTGTCGACCGTGGGCGTGGTCTGCAGCTGCGTTCCGGTTGCCTACGCCTTTTCGCGGATCGACTGGCGGGGGCGGAACATCGTCTTCCTGCTCGTGCTCTCGACGCTGATGCTGCCCACCCAGGTGACGTCCATCCCGCTCTACATCCTGTGGGCCAAGCAGTTCCACGAGTGGACCGGGATCCAGTTCATAGGAACGCTCAAGCCCCTAATCATTCCCAGCTTCTTCGGCGACGCCTTCTCGATCTTCCTCCTGCGGCAGTTTTTCCTCACCATCCCCAAGGAGCTGACCGACGCCATCCGCGTCGACGGCGGCGGGCACCTTCAGGTCCTCTGGCGCGTGATCATCCCGCTGGCCAAGCCGGCGATCGTCGCGGTCGCGCTGTTCAACTTCATCTACGCCTGGAACGACTTCTACGGACCGCTCGTCTACCTCGCCTCCAACCAGGACGCCCAGACGCTGTCGGTGGCGCTGTCGTCGTTCCGCAGCCTCCATCACGTCGACTGGAACCTGACGATGGCCGCGGCACTGATCTTCATGCTGCCCGTGATCGTGATCTTCTTCCTGGCCCAGCGCGTCTTTATCGAAGGGATCACGCTGACCGGCGTCAAGGGGTAGGTTGCCCCGGTGCGCATCGCCCTGTTCGGCTCCGGTTGGATCATGGACTTCCACGCCCGTGGCGTGCTCGAGCACCCCGGCGGCGAGCTGGTGGCGGCCGCGAACTGGCGCGAGGCATCGCTGCGGTCCCTGGCCGAGCGGCACGGCATCCCCCGCACCACCACCGACTGGCGAGAGCTGGCCGCCGACCCCGACGTGGACGCCGTCATCATCGGCACGCCCAACGCCCTGCACGCCCCGCAAACGATCGCCTGCCTCGAGGCCGGAAAGCACGTGCTGGTGGAGAAGCCGATGGCCCGCACGCTGGCCGAGGCCGATGCCATGAACCGGGCCGCGGCGGCGTCCGGCAGGCAGCTGATGGTGGCGCACTGCTGGCGCTTCCACGACGACGTGCGCGCCTTACGGGCGCGGATCGCGGGCGGCGAGCTGGGCGAGATCACCAAGACCCGCGGCTACGGCGTGCACGCGGGCTGGGGCCCGTCGGGGTGGTTCACCGACCCCGAGCTGGCCGGTGGTGGCGCGCTGCTGGACATGGGCGTCCACGCCATCGACACGGTGCGGTTCCTGCTCGGCGACCCGGCCCTGGAGACCGTCTGCGCCCGCATCGCCACGCGCTACGGCGACTATCCGGTGGACGACGACGGGCTGCTCCTGATCGGATGGGCGAACGGCACCAGCTCGCTGGTCGAGTCGGGATGGTGGCACCCTCATCTCGCCGGTCTGGAGGCCGATACCGAGGTGTATGGCACGGCCGGGTACGCTCGCATATGGGATTTCACGGAAGGCCCGGAGGGCTACGAGCACTGCGCGCAGCCGATGTACAGCGCCCAGGTGGCGGAGTTCATCGACGCGGTGTCGGCGGGCCGGCAGCCGCGGCCCAGCGGTGAGGACGGGGCAGTTGTGATGGACGCCGTCGAGCGCGCGTACCGATCGGCGGGCATCCGGTGACGGCCGTCCTGGGTGTCGACGGCGGCGGCTCCAAGACGCACGCCGCAATCTGCGACGAGAACGGCACGCTGATCGGCGCCGGCACCGCCGGCCCCAGCAACTGGGAGACGGTGGGGCTGCGAGGAGCATCGGACAGCGTCGGCGACGCGATCGAACGCGCCATGGACGGCACCGGCCTGCCTCGTTCCGAGCTGGAGGCGGCCGTGTTCGGCCTCGCCGGTGTCGATTGGCCGTCCGACGTGCCCCGGTTGGAGGGGGCGTTCGAGGCACTCCGGCTGGGCATTTCGCCGACCATCCTGAACGACTCCTTCATCGCGCTCCGCGCAGGGGTGCGGGCTCCCTGGGGGGTGGTGGTGATCGCCGGTACCGGCACCGTTGCTGCAGGACGCAACAGCGCCGGCGAGACCTACCGCACGCTCGGGCTGGGCAGGCTGCTGGGCGACGAGGGCAGCGCCTCCGACGTCGGCGAGGCGGCCCTGCGGGCGGTTGCGAGGGCGTACGTCGGGCGCGGTCCGGCCACGTCCCTGAGCGAGGGGTTGTGCGAGCTGATGGGCGCTGCCACCGTGGCTCAGCTATTGGAGGAGTACAGCCGCGGCGGCGAGCGCGAGGCCAACGCGGCGCCGATGGTGCTGCGCCACGCCGAGCGCGGCGACCAGGTTGCGATCGAGATCGTGGACTGGGCGGGTGCGCAGCTTGGCGAGGCGGCGCGGGTGGTCGCATCCAGGCTGTCGATGGATGACGAGCCGTTCGAGCTGGTGATGAGCGGCGGCCTGTTCCACGGCCGCAGCGAGCGGCTCGAGCAGCGCATCGCCGCCGAGGTGCCGACCGCGCTTCTGACCAGGCTGGAGGCGCCGCCGGTGGTGGGCGCGGTGCTGATCGCGCTCGAGCAGCGTGGCAGCCGCCCCACGTCGGAGGTGCACGATCGCATCGGCCGCAGCCTGGTGACGGCGTTCAGATAGCGGTGCGCGCATGGCGGTAGCGCTGGCGTTGATCGCCTCGCTGTGCTGGGGCGTGGCGGATTTCATGGGCGGGTCGCTCAGCCGCCGCCATCCGCTGCTGGTGGTGGTGCTGGTCAGCCAGGCCGTGGGCCTGGCGGGAGTCGTGGTGGTGGCCGCGGTCCGCAGCGGAGGCTACGACTCAGGGACGGCGCTACCCGGCGTGCTGGCCGGTCTGGCCGGGGTGGTGGCGGTCTCGTCGTTCTACCGCTCCATGACGCTGGGAGCGATCAGCGTGGCGGCGCCGATTCTCGCCACCAGCGCGGTCGTGCCGGTCGTGGTGGGGCTGGCCACCGGCGAGCGGCCGAGCGCCGTGCAGCTGGCCGGCATCGCTGCCGCTCTGGCCGGTGTCGCCCTGGTATCACGCGAGCCCTCGGCCGGGGGAGGCACCGTCCGCGGCGCCGGGGTGACGCTGGCGCTGGTGGCTGCGCTGGCGCTGGGGCTGCAGCTGGTTGCGCTCGATCACGCCGCCCGCGCCGATCCGCTGTGGGGCGTTGCCACGGCGCGGCTCACCTCCGTCACCGTGTTCGCCGCCGCGGCCCTGGTCGTGCGGCCGGCGTTCGCGCGCGCCGCGCTGCCCGCCCTCGTGCTGGTCGGGTTGCTGGACGTCACCGCCAACGCTGGATTCGCGGTGGCAACGACGCACGGCTACCTCAGCATCGTGGCGGTGCTGGGATCGCTGTTTCCCCTGGTCACGGTCGCGCTGGCGCACGTGCGGCTGCACGAGCGCCTCAGCAGTGGTCAGCGGGCCGGGGTCGGCTTGGCGCTGGCCGGGGTGCTTGCGATCGCAGGTGGGTGAGGACCATGGCGCGACCAGCACCACGGTCGCGATCGGCGACGCCAGTTCAGCCGCCGACGGGGGTCAGCATGTAGTGCACGGCCAGACTCGTATGCTCACCGAAAGGGGCCATCGCCTCGCGAACGCGCTGCTCCGGCCAGATCGGATCGTCGGAGAACCAGGCCGCCACCACCTTCCGCACGGCCAGATCGCCCGCCGCGACAACATCGGGCCGCCCCAGGCAACGCGCCAGCAGCCAGTCGGCCGTCCAGCGTCCGATTCCGGGCAGCCGTGTCACGTGCGCAATCACCGCGTCGTTGTCGAGATGAGCGACGTCCAGGTCGGCGTCTGCCAGCGCTGCGATCGACCGCATCTTCATCGCCGACAGCTTGAGGCCGGCCAGGTCGGCGCCGCGCACGTCGTGCTGCTGTGGGAAACGCCACCACTCGAAACCGTCCTGGTCGATGCGCTGCCCCAGCCGTCGCACCAGCGCCGCGCGCATCACCGCTGCGGCCCGCAGCGAGATCTGCTGAGCGGTGACGGCGGTCACCATCGCTTCGAACGGATCGGCCAGCAGCGGCGGCCGAAATCCTGGTGCACGGGCCGCGAGCGCCGGAAACGCCTGCGCGAACGCGTCGATGTCGAAGCCCGCCCCGAGCAGGTGCGCCACCTCGTCGCGGTCGCGGTCGGTGTATGAGCCGTAGGCCGTGAGCCCATCGGCCTCGATGCGAACCGGCAGGCCCGACCCCAACACTCGATGCAAGCCGCCACCCTGCCAGCGGCTGGCCAGGTCGTCGCCGAACATCCGGAACCGGAAGGTCGAGCGCTCGAAGTCGTAGGGTGCCGGCACCGGGAGCGGCAGCTTCATGCGGCGATTATGCCGCTTCGCTCTGGGAGCGGGCTGGAAGCGTGTCACGTCGAGTGGAGACCACACCGAGACCACCAGGACGGCACCAAGCCCTTCGATTTCGGTTCTGTCGAAGTGTGCGGCCGGGAGCAGGCACCAGTCGATCGGCACGCCGTCGAGCTTCTTCGGAAGGCCACGCATCGGCGAGTGAGCCGGGCGCCTCCATCCGGCGCGGCACCGCCCCGTGACGGTCACCATGATGTCTCTTCGTCAACCACAAGGCTCGTCGGAGGCCCAGACAACGTCAGCCGTCTCGCAGGCTCATAGGTCCTACATCTAGGGATACCTGTCGACGGCGGCAGCCTGCCCCTTGCTTCACGGCGTTGCACTCGTTCAAGTGGGGCCGACCCCAAAGACGTCGCCGCCGACCCTGGGAGCATCCCCCGCCCGCGGCGAACTGTCATCGGTGCCCGCGCCGAACGGTCATCAGTAATTCCGGCGCGGACGTGGTGCGCACATTCTGCGCACACCCGACCTAGATTGGAGGGGTTGACCACACCGTCCAGCGGCCCGATCGTTTATCGAGCTTCACGACGATGGTGTGCTCGCAGAATCGGCATTTTCCGACCACAGACCTCAGACTGGCCGTATCCTCTACCGCCGGGATCTTGTCGAAGCAGATCGAGCCCTGGTGCCCGATGTGGTACTCCTGGGTGGTGCAACAATCGACTCGGTCGATGGGTGCGCCAGGGATCTCCATTGCCAGACCTTACGCCACGTGCGCCTAGGCCGGGGTGCGGAGCACGGCGCGGATCATCCGGCACCGTGTACCCGGTGACGTGCGCGATCTCTTCGTCGGTCTCGCCGGCCCGCTGCGCGATCACGATCGCGTTAGCGAACGCGAGCCGCGCCGTCGCGAAGGCGGCCGACGAGCGGAGCAGTTTCCTGGCGATGCTGGTCGTTCAACTCGGCTGCTTCCCCTCGACGCGCCTGTAAGAGCCGTCCATCTGCCGCTCCCAGTAGACGCCTGCGCACCGGCAGAGAGCCCAACCGGGCTGCTCGCCCTGGCCCGTCACCTCTTGAAGTTCGCCCTTGCACTCCTGGCAGACGATGCCGACTCCACCCAATCCGTCGCCCCTCTCCAGATGCGCCGCTCCTGAACCCTGGGACGTGTCGCGACCCTATGCTCCGGCCACTCGATCCGCAACGATAGTTGCCCGGTCACGAGACCACACAGGGACCACACCAGCACGCGATTCCACGACATCTACGGCAAGGACAACCGCTTGAACATGCGGAATCGGGTTGGTTGGGACGCCCATTTTTTTCATGCAGCCATTATGCCGTCTGGCTCTGTACGCTTACGTCATGGGGGGTTGCCGATGCGGGCGCGTTCCGTGATGATGGCCTGTCGCGTCGTGGCCGTGTGTGGTGCCGCGATCGCGTTCCTGGGTATTTACGGAGCCTTCGCGAACGAGCCCAGCTACGTCAAGACGAGCCTCTCCGTCCGGCAGGTCGAGATGTTGTGGGCCGTGCCCTAGGACGGTTGTCCCATGGCCCGGATCGCCATCATCGGGGGCGGCTCCGCATACATGCCGGGGCTCGCGTTCAGCTTTGCCCGCGAGTCCCAGCGGTTCGCAGGATCGACCCTCGTGCTGCACGACATCGACCCGGATGCGCTCGACGTGCAGAGCCGCCTGACCGGCTCGATCCTGCGCGCGCACGCCGCGGCACCGCTCGAGGTGACGTCCACCGGAGACCTGCAGCAGGCCCTGCACGGCGCCGACTTCGTACTCACCAGCTTCCGGCCGGGCGGGCTGGAGGCGCGCCATCGCGACGAATCGATCCCGCCCGAGTATGGGGTGATCGGCCAGGAGACGACGGGCCCCGGCGGCATGGCCATGGCCATGCGGTCGATCCCGGCCGTGCTCGAGATCGCGGCCGGCATGCGCCGCGGCGCCGCGGACGGAGCGCTGCTCCTGAACTACACGAACCCCGTGCAGCTCGTGACCGACGCGCTCGTCCGCCATGGCGGGGTGAACGCGATCGGGCTGTGCGACCAGCACGGCGGCGAGATCGCGTTCCTGGCCGGCCTGCTCGGCGCCGATCCGCACGACATCGAGACCGACATCTGGGGCACCAACCACCTCACCTGGACGCGCGCCGTCCGCGTGCGCGGCGAGGACGTGACCGGGCTCGTGTTCAAGCTGCTGGAGGCGCTCGACCCGGCCGACGTCGACAGCGACTACTGGGTGCCGGTGGTGCGGCTGTTCCCGCTGTATGGCCTGATCCCGAGCCGCTACCTGGGCTACTACGCGATGCACGACGAGATGCTGGAGCGGTACCGTCGCAGCGGCCGCACCCGCGCCCAGGAGATCATGGCCGAGCTGCCACCGATCCTGGCCAGCTACCGCGAGCAGGCCGACAGCGATGATCCCCGCCCGCTCGGCGGGCGCTTCAGCGCCGAGCACGGCGACTTCGCGGTGGGCGTGATGGCGGCGGTGCTGTCCGGCGAGCCGCGCCGGTTCGTGCTGAACGTGCCCAACCGGGGAGCCATCGACGGCCTGCCTGATGACGCGATCGTGGAGGTGCCGTGCACGCTGCGCGGCCTCGACATCGAGCGCCACCGGATGGGGCCGATGCCCGAGCAGGTCGCGGGCCTGGTGCTGCAGCTGACCGCCCATGCCCGGCTGGCCTCCGAGGCGGCCGTCACGGGCGACCGCGCGCTGGCGCTGCGGGCGATGATGGCGCATCCGCTGGTGAACGACATCACGGCGGCGGAAGACATGCTTGACCGGCTGATCCCGGGCGCAGCACCAGCGTGAGCACCTCCAGCGGCGCGCCGGCGATCGCGGCGTCGAGCGACGCCTGGTCGGGGTACGTGCCGTCCAGCAGTCGCGCCTCGACCCGCAGTCCCAGCGCCGTGTCTGCGAACGGCCACGGCTGAAGCGCCGCCTGCGTGCGCGCATCGTCGTTCCAGCGCAGGTCCAGGTCGGCCGCTTCGCCGTCGGTGGGGACGGCGGTGAACGCCGCCTGCTGGTCGGCTCCGGTGCAGAGGAACAGCGACAGCCAGTCCCAGCAGCGCAGCAGCGCCGCGTTACGTGCGACGTCCGCCGCATCGGCCCCGAGCGACTCGCGCAGCCGCCGCTGGAAGGCGTACTCGTCCGCGAGGTAGCCGCGCACCGGCTCAGCCGCCCGCTCCTGCTCCGAGACGTATCGCTCGTAGAGGCCGGTTCCGTGCATCGACACCAGCAGCGCCGCGTACCCGCTCTGGGCGACCATCAGCCGCGCTGCCCGGCTCCACAGCTCGACGTGCATCGCCCGTGGCATCGACGTGAAGGAGTAGGGGAGGCCCGAGCGCGGGTCGAGCACCGGTGCCGCGTCCCAGGCGGCCATCCCGATGTCGTGCTGGAGCGCCGCCAGGCGCACGGCGTCGAGCGGCGCGAACGGCCAGCGCCAGGCTTCGGCCAGGCGGCCCGAGAGCCACGCGTGCGCCGGCTGTCCGATGGCCAGCGTTCCGCGCGGATCGGGCCGCAGGATCACGCCTCACCCGGCAGCAGCGAGAACACGACGTGGTCGCGGGCGACGCCGCGCGCCAGCATGCCCGATCGCATCACGCCCTCGCGGGTGAAGCCGGCCCGCTCCGCCACCGCCTGGGAGGCCGTGTTATCGACGTCGGCCATCAGGTGCAGGCGGCCGATCGGCCATTCCCGCAGCGTCCACCGGGACAGGAGCACCAGCGCCCGGGTGGCGGCGCCGCGGCCGCGCGCCTCCGGAGCCAGCCAGTAGCCGATCTCGGCCATGCCCGCGTCCCACGGCTTGACGCCCACGCCCACCGCTCCCAACAGCGCGCCGGTGGCTCGGTCGGTGACCGCCAGGTTCAGCTCGCCCGCCACCACGGTGCGGGCCACGAATGCCCGGGCGTCCTCGGCCGTGTAGGGGATCGGGATCACGGGAATGAAGCGCCGTACGTCGGGGTCGTTGCAGCAGCGCACCAGCTCGTCGATGTCGCCGTCTGTCCAGGGCCTCAGCGCCACCGCCTCATCTGCCAGCGGCGGGTCGGGAGCTGCGTTCACGGTCGCTCACCCGGCAGCAGCGAGAACATGACGGCATCGCGCCGCTCGCCGCGCAGGTCGTACCAGTTGCGGAGCATGCCTTCCCGTGCGAATCCGGCCCGCTCGGCCACCCGCATCGAGGCTGGGTTGTCGACGTCGGTGAACAGCTGCAGACGGATCAGTGGCAGCGACGCCAGCGCCCAGCGCGACAGCAGCACGAGCGCCTTGGAGGCCAGGCCGCACCCGCGCGCCTCCGACGCCACCCAGTAGCCGGTCTGGGCAACGCCGGGGGCGATGGTGCGCAGGCCGATCGAGCCGCGCAGGGCGGCATCCGCGGCGTCGCCGATCACCAGCGTCACGGAGCCATCCTCGAGCCGCTGCTGGGCCGCGCCGATGAACGTGATCGCGTCGTCCTCGGTGTAAGGGATCGGCAGGGGCGGGATGAAGCGACGGATCTGCTCCTCGTTGCAGCAGCGCACTGCGGCGGAAACGTCCTGCATCGACCACGGCCGCAGCGCGATCTCGCCGTCCGTGAGCGGGGGATCGGGGTAGGCCATCGGCATCCGCCAAGCCTAGCCCCGACCTTAGCGAGCCCGCGCGAACCGTTCCACCGCGTGCAGCAGCTCCTGGGTCTTGGCCTCCGCAGCCTGCGGGTCACCGGAGCGCATCGCGTCGCTGACGCAGTGGTTGACGTGGCCGTCCAGCACCCGCAGCCCGACCTGCTCGAGCGCCGTCGAGACGGCGCTGATCTGGTCGAGTATGTCGATGCAGTAGCGGTCGTCCTCGACCATCCGCTCGATCCCGCGCACCTGGCCCTCGATCCGATGCAGCCGCTTTTTGATCGCGTCCTTCTCCCCGCTGTATCCCTGCATCAGACCGGCTCCTCTCGGCGGCTCCGGAAGCTCCGCAGCCGCAGGCTGTTGGTCACGACGAACAGGCTCGAGCAGGCCATGGCGGCCGCGGCGAGCATCGGGTTCAGCAGGCCGGCGAAGGCCAGCGGAATCAGAACCACGTTGTAGGCGAACGCCCAGAACAGGTTGCCCTTGATCACGGCCAGGGTGCGCCGCGCCAGCCGGATGGCGTCGCCGGCCGCACGCAGGTCGCCAGACACCAGCGTCAGGTCGCCGGCCTCGACGGCCACGTCGGTGCCGGTGCCCATGGCCAGGCCCAGGTCGGCCTGGGCGAGCGCGGGAGCGTCGTTGACGCCGTCTCCGACCATGGCGACAACCGCCCCGGCATCCTGCAGGTGCCGCACCTCCCTGGCCTTGTCCTCGGGCAGCACACCGGCCCGGTAGCGGTCGATGCCGACGCTGCGCGCGACCGCCGCCACCGCCTGGTCGTTGTCACCGCTGAGCAGGAACGGCTCCAGCCCCAGCCGGCGCAGCTCGATGATCGCCTCGGCTGCCTCGGGCTTGACCGCGTCGGTCAGCCGGATCTGGCCGATCGCGCTGCCGTCGCATGTCACGCCGGCCACGGTGCCGTCCTCGTCCGTGGAATCCCGGTGGTCGCTGCCGCGTCCGACCACAATGGTGTGGCCGTCCACCTTCGCCTGGGCGCCGCGCCCGGGCAGCGTGCGCGCCTCGACCGCAGCCGGCAGCGGGCCTGCGGCCCGGGCATGATCGGCGATGGCGCGCGACACCGGGTGGTCGCTCGCGGCGGCGGCTGCACCGGCCAGCTGCAGCAGCCGCGCGGCGGGGACGTCACCGGTTGCGATCACCTCGGCGACGCGCATGCGGCCTGTGGTGACGGTGCCGGTCTTGTCGAGCACGATCATGGTCACGCGCCGCGTCTGCTCCAGCACCTCGGGGCCTTTGATCAGCACGCCCAGCTGGGCGCCGCGCCCTGTGCCGACCAGCAGCGCGGTGGGCGTGGCCAGGCCCAGCGCGCACGGGCAGGCCACCACCAGCACGGCCACCGCGGCGCCGAACGCCTCGGCGGTTCCGGCGCCGTCCAGCAGCCAGAACGCCAGCGCGGCCGCGGACAGCGCGATCACGATCGGGACGAACACGGCCGAGACGCGATCGGCCAGCCGCTGGGCGTCAGCCTTGCCGCTCTGGGCTGCGGTGACCATGCGGCCGATGCGGGCGACGGCCGTGCCCGCGCCGACCGCGGTTGCCCGGACGACCAGCCGCCCTTCACCGTTCACCGTGGAGCCGGTCACGGTGTCGCCGGGGCCCACGTCGACGGGTACGCTTTCACCGGTCAGAAGCGAGCGGTCGACCGCTGACCGGCCCTCCAGCACCAGCCCGTCGGTGGCGATGCGCTCACCCGGCCGCACCACGAGGCTGTCGCCCACGACCAGCTGTGCGGTGGGCACGCGCCGTTCGAGGCCATCCGCGAGCAGTGTCGCCTCCGGCGCGCCCAGCTCCAGCAGCGCGCGCAGCGCGGCCCCGGCTTGACGCTTTGCGCGTGCCTCGAAGAACCGGCCGGCCAGCACCAGGGTCGTGACCACCGCGGCCACCTCCAGGTACAGGCCCTCTCCCGGAGAGCCGCCCGTCTGCAGCGACCAGTCGATCGACATGCGGTAGTGCAGCCCGCCCGCGTCCAGGAACAGGATCGCGACCGCCGACCACGCCCATGCGGCCAGGGTGCCGATCGAGATCAGCGTGTCCATCGTGGCGGCGCCGTGGCGCAGGGAGCTCAGCGCCGCGCGGTGGAACTCGGCGCCTCCCCAGAACACGACCACGGTGGCCAGCGCGAACGAGATCCACTGCCAGCCGTCGAACTGCAGCGACGGCACCATCGCCAGCAGCAGCACCGGCAGGGACAGCGACGCCGACGCCGCCAGCCGGACGTCGACGCTCCTGCCGGCCGCGGGTGGCGGAGGCACGGTGTCGGCCCCGGGCAGCCGTGCCCGGTACCCGGTCTCCTCAATGGTGCGCAGGATCAGGCGCGGTTCGGCACGGCCGGGGTCGAAATCGACTGCGGCACGCTCCGTGGCGAAGTTGACGGTGGCGTGGACGCCGTCGAGGCCGTTCAGCCGCCGCTCGATGCGGCCGGCGCAGGACGCGCAGCTCATGCCCTCGACAGGCAGCTCGAGGTGCTCGCGCGTCTGTGCCATGCACCCAGCCTAGCATACCCCCAAGGGGTATCTAGGGAGACTCGGCGACAGTCGCCGCCAGCTCCAGCAGGTGCTGCGACCCCGGCATCGCCGGCCCCAGCTCGCGGTAGAGGCCGGGGGCACGCGACAGCTCGACCAGCCCGGCCCAGGCCAGGTCTTCGTCCCGTTCGTCGCGCAGCGTCTCGAGCACGGCGAGCGAGCGCTCCAACGTGCGCCGGCAGAACGTCAGCCAGACCATGCCGCGCTCGCGCTGCTCCGGCTCGGCGGGCACCTCGCCGCCGTCCGCCTGGCGCAGGTGTGCGGTGCACGAATCGGCGAGCATCTGCACGGCCTGGTCGGCGTCCGCCACCTCCAGATCGGGCGTTGTCCGGGAGGCGTACGCGACTTCCAGCAGCTCATCCGCAACGACGAACAGCGCGGCCGAGATGCCGTCCACCTGCTCCAGGAAGCCGGCATGCAGACCGCGTTCGGCGGGGTTGGTGCGATCGCAGGACGAACCCCGTCGCGGTCGAGCCTGATGTAGCCGTCGGCGTCAACCCCGATCTGCGAGAGCAGATCGGCAAACACCAGCGCCTGCACGGCGTCCTGCAGCCCGTGAACGACCTCGATCGAGACCGCGTCGCGCTCGTGCGCAAGCGCGGCGGCGGTCATGCGGTCGTTGACGTATCCGGCCAGCTTCCGCAGCGTTTGCTGCCGAGGCGACGCCGGCGATGCGGTCAGCCGCCCGGTCGCCCCATGCGCGCGGGCGCACAGCGAAAGCAGGTCGTCGGCGGTCAGTTGCTCGGAGGACATGCCGCCAGGGTACACCTGCGGCGGGCGCTCTGACCGCCCGGCTACCCTCTGCGCGTGCGCCGAACACCGGACTCCGCGGATGCCATGCTGGTGCTCGCGAACGTCCTCTGGTCGTTGAACTACGCGACCACAAAGTACGCCTTCGGCGAGTGGCTGCCGCTGGCATTCTCGGCCACGCGCTTTCTCTGCGCGGGCATCATCTTCGCCCTGTTCGTGCTGTGGCGCGAGGGCAGCCTGCGCATCCGGCGCTCGGACGTGAAGCTGGTGGTGGCCACCGCGGCCGTGGGCATCCTGCTCAACCAGCTCACGTTCAACTACGCGGTCGACAAGACCACCGCCGGCAACACCGCCCTGATCCTGGCCTCCGCCCCCGCGTTCGCGGCGCTGTTCGCGTCGCTCGCCGGGCACGAGCACGTGCAGCCCAAGCACTGGCTGGCGCTGGCCGTGTCGGTGGCCGGCGTGGTGCTGGTGATCCAGGGCGGCTCCGGCGTGGCCGGTGTGAGCCTGGTCGGCGACCTGCTGGCCGTGGGTGCCGCCATCACCTGGGCCGCCTACTCCGTGATGCTGCGGCCGCTGTTCGGCCGCTACTCGGCCGCTCGCATCAGCGCGCTGATGGTGTCGATCGGCGGCGTCATGATCCTGCCCTTCGGCCTGCCCCAGATGCACGAGCAGGACTGGGGCGGCCTCAGCGGCCTGCACTGGGCCGCCTGGGGATACTCGACGATCTTCCCGGTGCTGGTCACCAACCTGCTCTACTTCCGCGCGCTGCGCACGATCGGCGCCTCGCGAGCCACGCTCTACATGTACCTGCAGCCATTCCTAGGCGCGCTGTTCGCGGCCTGGCTGCTGGGCGAGCAGGTCACCGGCCTGCAGATCCTGGGCGGCGCCGTGATCGTGGGCGGGGTTTCGATGGGCCGGCTGATGCCGGGTGCGACGGTGCGCGAGTGACGGGCCGGCGCGCCACGCTGCCGCTGTATCTGGGCGGCTTCCTGGGGCCGTTCGGCGGCGCCGTGCTGGCTGTGCTGATCCCGGAGCTGCGCGACGCCTTCCACGCGACCACCGATCAGGTGGCGCTGGCGGTGCCGGCCTACCTGGTGCCGTTCGCGCTGCTGCAGGTCGTGTCGGGCACGATCGGCGAGCGGATCGGCCGCCGCCGCGCCGTGCGCGCCGCCTACCTCGTGTACGCGGTGGCGCTGCTACTGGCCGCGGTGGCGCCTACGATCGGCATCTTCCTGGTGTCGCGCGCGCTGCAGGGAACGGCCAACGCGTTCACGACGCCGCTGCTCCTGGCGGGGCTGGCCGACGCGGTACCGGCCGGCGAGCGCGGCCGCGCGGTGGGCATGTTCGCGGGCGTGCAGGCAGGCGGGCTGTCGCTGGCGCCGCTGCTGGGCGGTCTGGCCGCCGAGGGCAGCTGGCGGCTGGCGTTCATCCTGCCGGCGCTGGTTTCCCTGGGTCTGATGCTGATGCCGCCGCCCGACCCGATCCGGGCCGTGGGTGAGCAGCTGCCGACGCTGCGCTCGGTGGCGACGCCGCGGATGGGGCTGCTGTGCGCCGCCGGGTTCGCGGGCTACCTGGGCATGGCCGGCCTCGCCTTCCTGATCTCGCTGCGCGCGGACGACGCGTTCGCGCTGGGCGCCACCGGCCGCGGCGCGGTGCTGGCCGTCTACGGAGCCGCCGGTCTCCTGTTCGGGCGGCTGGGCGGGCTCGGCTCGGAGCGGCTGGGCCCGGCCCGGGCGGCGGTGCTGGCGGCGATCGGCTGCGCCGCCATGATCGCGCCGCTCGGCATCGCTCCGTCGGTCGGGGCGATGGCGCTGCTGTGGTTCGCGGCGGGCGCGGTGTCGGCGCTGCTGTGGGCGGCCCTGAACACCATCGCCGTGGAGGCCGTGCCCGCCAACCGCGGCGGCGCCGTGTCGCTGTTTGCCGCCTTCAAGTTCTCCGGTACGGCGGTGGCGCCGCTGGCGTGGCTGCCGGTCTACGACGCTTCGCCGGGGACCGCCTTCCTTGCCGCCGGGATCGTGCTGCTGGCGATCGTGCCGCTGGCGCCGTGGTCGCTGCGCGTGCCCTAGCCCCACGCGAGCGCCCGCATCACCCACACCGCCAGCACCCGCGCGCACCGCGCGACGTCCTCGAGCTCGACGTGCTCGTCCGGGGCGTGGGCCAGGAACGGATCGCCGGGGCCGTAGAGGACAGTCGGCGTGGCGCCCTCGTGGATCAGCAGCCGCATGTCGGCGCCGTAGGGGACGCCCACGAAGGCGGGCAGCTTGCCCAGCACGTCGCGGGCGGCCTCGCCCAGGCCCCAGGGCAGCGGGTGGGTGTGGGGCACGACCGCCGAGGCGAAGCGCCCGCCGGTGATCTCTATCGAGGCGGGGTGGTCGCGCAGCCACTCGTCGCCGGCGCAGGCAGCCGCCACGGCGTCTCGCAGGGCCTGTTCGGCCTGCTCCGGCGTCTCGCCGACGCGCACGCCGTAGCGGCCCTCGACGGTGACCCGGTCGGGAACGGTCGACGACCAGTCGCCGCCGGATATGCGCCCCAGGTTGGTGGGGTAGGGGAGGCCGAGATCGCGCATTGCCGGGTTCTGCTCGCTCTCGTTGCGTTCGCGCTCGTCGGCCAGCAGCCCGTCGTGGATGACGCGCAGCTTCTCGATGGCGGAGATGCCCTCGAGGCGGTAGGCGGCGTGGGCGGAGCGGCCGCTGACCGTCAGCAGGAACGTGATCGCCCCGGCCTGCGCGGTCACGATCTCGAGCCTGGTGGGCTCGGTGATGACGGCCATCTCGGCCACGTAGCCGGCCCGGATCGCGGCCAGCATGCCGGCGCCGCCGTCCTCCTCGCTGGGCACGGTCACCAGCACCGCCTCGCCCTGCAGTTCGGTCTCGGTGTCGACCAGCGCCCGCAGCGCGGCCAGTCCGGCCACCACGCCGCCCTTCATGTCCAGGGAGCCGCGCCCGTACAGGCGGCTGTCGCGCAGCTCCGCGCCGAACGGGTCGGTGCTCCAGTCCTCGCGCTGGCCCGGTGACACCGTGTCGATGTGGCCGGCGATGATCACCCGGCGCGGCGCGCCGACCAGGCCGACGGCGCCCGCCACCACCGGCAACGTCGTGCGCGGCGCCTCCATGCCCGGGAAGTCGGGGTCGCCGGCCAGCTGTGACGGGTCGGCGTCGACGCGGGTCACCTCCAGCCCGGCGTGCGCCATCCGCAGGGCCGCCTCGGTTTGCACGGCGCCCTCCTCGCCGGTGACGCTGGGAATCCGCACCAGCGCCGCCAGGTCGTCGCCGATGCGGTCGCGGTCGACGGCCGCGACGGCGGCCAGCTCCGCGGGCGTCAGGTTCTTCATCCGCGCAGGATGGGACGGGTCAGGCAGGTCGGCCCGCCGCTGCCGTTCACGCCCACCTGGCCGGCGGGAAAGGCATGCACCTCGGCGCCGGCGGCCTCCAGCCGCGCGCGCGTGACCGGGTTACCGTCCGCGACAACGGCCACGCCGGGGCTGACGGCCAGCACGTTGCAGCCGAGCGAGAGGTACTCCTCCTCGGGCACCTCCACCAGCCGCACGCTCCGCTCCTGCAGCAACTCCAGCAGGCCGCACGGGAAGAGCGGCAGGAACACCACCGCCAGGTCGTCTGCGATCGGCGAGATCACGCTCATCAGGTGCACCAGCTCCCCGGCGCCTTTCCAGTAGGGGACGTCGAATATCTCAACCTCTACCTCAGGTTCAATGATGGAGCGGAGCTGCGCGACGCCGGCGCGGTTGGTGCGAAGCGTCCGGCCCACGCACAGGGTGCGCTCGTCCAGCCAGAACGTGTCGCCACCCTCCGCCGTGCCGGGTGACTCGATCCGCCCCAGCGTGGGGATGCCGTGCTCGTTGCACCAGCGCTCGATCACCAACTCCTCGCCGACCCGGTTGCGCTTGCCGGCCAGCAGCGGCAGCACGCCGCGGTCGGTGACCAGCGCCGGGTCGAACGTGTAGGTGAGGTCGGGGTCGTAGTCGGAGTCCAGCTCGTGGACGGTCGCGCCCAGGTCGGCCAGGATCGCCGTCAGCGCGTCGTGCTCGCGCTGGGCGGCGTCCAGGTCGACGGGGTGCAGGTAGCCGTGGGCGGGATCGTCGAAGGCGGCGCCGAAGGCCGCAGCGGGGCGCTTTACCAGCACGTCGCGCAGCTGCGCGGTCATGCTCTGGGCGCCGAAGGTGCGGATGCTCATGCTTGCGAACAGTAGACTGTCGCGACGTCCCATGAGCGATGAACACGACTACCGCGAGCAGTACAACGAGGCCATCGCCAGGGCTGTGGCCGGACAGGTGGGCGTGTACCCGGATTTCGACCGCCATCGCCAGGAGACGGTGTGGCGGGTGCTCTCGTCCGACCGCCAGGCGCTGCTCACGTTCTGCCAGCGCCAGGGCATCTCGGTGGGCAGGATGGACACCATCAAGACCCTGAAGAGCCCCAAGCCGCTGTACCAGCTGATGGCCGTCGGCCACGACGCCCAGACGATCGCGAAGTGGCAGGGAGCGCACTAGCGGCGTGGCCCTGATCGTCGTCGACTTCGACGGCACGATCACCGAGTCAGACAGCCTCGTCGAGATCGTGCAGACGCACGCGCCGCAGCTGTTCGACGAGCTGGAGGGTGACCTCGACGCCGGGCGGATCACGCTGCACCAGTGCATCGAGCGCGAGTTCGCCGCGGTGCGCGGCGACCACCACACGATCGTGGCGGAGGCGGTCGCGCGGGTGCGGGTGCGGGCCGGCTTCGCCGACTTCGTGGCGGCCGCGCAGGCGGCGGGGCACCGGGTGGTGGTGGTGTCGAGCGGGTTCGAGGCGATCATCCGGCCGGTGCTGCTGCGCGAGGGTGTGCCCGAGGTGGAGCTGTTCGCGCATGAGGTGCGGTTCTCGCCGGAGGGTGGGGTCGTGGAGTTCCGCCACGGCGAGGAGTGCGACGTCTGCGGGCAGGAGTGCAAGCGGTCGGTGGTCGCGGCGCTACGGGACGGCGGCGATGTTGTCTACGTGGGTGACGGCTTCTCCGACCGCTGCGCGGCGCTTGCCGCCGACCGCGTGTTCGCGCGGCGCGGCCTGGCCCGGGACATGGAGGCCGAGGGCGTCGCCTACGAGCCGTTCGACGACTTCGTGGGCGTGCGCGCGGCTCTGGGCCTGTAGTTACTCGGCCGTGGTGTAGGTGGCGGTGATGCCGCCGTCCACCAGCATGGCGGCGCCGTTCGTCCAGCTGGACTCGTCGCTGGCCAGGTAGAGCACGGCGTTGGCGATCTCCTCGGGCTTGCCGAGGCGGCCGTCGGGGAGGTGCACGGCGCGGCGCTGCCACTGGTGCTCGTCGGTCAGGAAGGCTCCGACCAGGCCGGTGTCGACCGGCCCCGGGCAGACGGCGTTGCAGCGGATGCCCTGCTTGGCGTAGACGGCCGCCACCTCGCGGGTCATCGAGACGACGCCGCCCTTGCTGGCCGAGTACGCGATCTGGGGAGTGGCGGCGCCCATCAGCGCGACGAAGCTGGCGGTGTTGATGATCGAGCCGCCGCCGGAGCGAAGCAGCTGGGGGATCTGATGGTGCAGGCACAGGAACACGCCGGTCAGGTTGACCGAGAGGATCCGCTGCCAGGTGGCGGGGCTGGTGGCGACGGGGTCGGTATCGTCGGGCAGCAGGATGCCGGCGTTGTTGTGGCAGACGTCGATGCGGCCGTGGCGGTCGGCGACGGCCTGGTAGAGGGCGGCCACCGAGGCGTCGTCGCTGACGTCGACCGGGAAGGCGGCGGCCTCGCCGGGCAGGTCGGCGGCGGCCCGTTGAGCGGCCGCGAGGTCGATGTCGGCGACGGCGACGAGGCCGCCCTCCTCGGCCAGGCGGCGGCAGGTGGCGAGGCCGATGCCGGAGGCACCGCCGGTGACCACGCAGACCTTTCCCTCGACGCGTCCGGGCATGGGGGCATTAAACGCGAGAGGGGCGCCCGCGTGTTGCGGACGCCCCTCCGGCGGTTGTTGGGCTACAGCCCTTCGTGCACCATCCGTCCGATCGTCTCGTACTTGGCGCGGTCGTTGGATTTCAGATACAGCGCGTATCCGATACCTCCCACGAACACCAGCACGTCGATCGCCACCAGGTACCAGGCGTAGGTGTAGCCGGCACCGAGGAAGTCGATCTTGTCGATCGCGACGAATAGCACCGCGAGCTGACCGACCACCGAGATGATCGGGGCGATCGTGTGGTTCCACATGCGGTGCTCACCCGGGTGATGGGTGCGGAAGTAGTTCCAGATCGCCACCGAGACGAGCGCCTGGATGAACAGGATCAACACCACGCCCATGAAAGCGGCCAGGCCGTACAGCTGCACGTAGGCCTGCGACGACGCGGCGGTCTGGCCGGAAGCCGTCGTGGTGAAGAAATAGAACGCCAGCACGATCAGGGCCGCGATCACGGACTGCGCGATCGAGGCGATGTGCGGGCTGCGGTACTTCGCGTGCGTCCGGCCCAGCGCCGACGGCAGCACCTTCTCGCGTCCCAGCGAGTAAAGGTAGCGGGCCGTGGTGTTGTGGAAGGCCATGCCGCACGCGAACGAGCCGGTGATGATCAGGTAGCTCATCACGTCGCTCAGGAACTGGTTGCCGAACTCCTTGGCCGGGGCGAGATAGAAGGCCGCCGGGTCGGAGACGGCCACCAGCGCCGCGTCGTGGGTCGTGAAGTACGACGAGAGCGCCGCCCACGACGTGACGGTGTAGAAGATGCCCAGTCCGATCACCGAGACGTACATCGCTCTCGGCACGATCTTCTTGGGGTTGCGTGACTCCTCGCCGTAGTTCGGAGCCATCTCGAATCCGACCCACGACCAGAAGGCGAAGAACACGCCCACCGCCCATGCGCCGGCCGCGACAGCACTGGCGCCGCCGCCGGAGGCGGGTAGGTTCTTGAAGGCGTTGATCGGGTTGATGGCGGCGGCCTGAACGTTGTGGCCGCCCTGGGCGAACACGACAAGGTCGAAGATCAGCAGTGCAATCACCTCGCTGATCAAGGCCAGGCCCAGCACGCGCGCCGAGATGTGCACGTCGAAGTAGGCCAGGATCGAGATCAGCACGACCATGAACAGCGCGACGAGCACCCATGAGGGGTGGTAGCCGTACTGGGCGAGCTTGAGGGTGCCGAAGTATGCGAAGCCTCCACACAGCGAGGCCTCGAACACCGAGTAGGCAACTACCATTGCGAGACCACTGGCCATGCCCAGCTCGCGGCCGAGCCCGTGGCTGATGAAGCTGTAAAAACCGCCCGCCGCGGTGACCTTGCGGGCCATGGACACGTACCCCACCGAGAAGATGGCGAGGATGACCGTGGCGAACATGAAGCCGGCGGGTGTCCCGATGCCGTTGCCGTATCCGACGGACAGCGGCGTGTTGAAGAGCATTGCGGAGATCGGCGCCGCGCCGGTCACCGTGAGGAAGAGAACGCCGGCGAGACCAACGGCGCCGCCGTGCAGCTTCTGGACATCGTCGCGTTCGGAGACGTCGACGCTGTCGATCTGGATCATCCCCTGATGGCCAGGGGGTTCCATGCCTTCCACTTGTCCCTCCTTAGAGCATTGACCGGTATGGGCATCTGCCCGAGCTAGCTGACGGTCGCCACCTCCTTGGTCTCGCCCCCGTCACGCGTCTCGCCGGCGGCGAGCGTCGCGACCAGGATGCGCTCGACGAGCTCCCGCCACTCGTCCTGGCGGACTTCGACGCGATCGGGCAGCAGTCGGCGGCGCTTGACGTCGGCGTAGTGGTCCTTGGCCAGCACGTCGAAGGCACCGATCGTGCGGATCACGATGCCGTAATCGCCGGCGCCGACGAAGCTGCCGATCCAGTCGCCCGGCCTGCCCTCGTCCGCGAACACGCCTTCCTCGACGCCCTGCCAGTACGCGTGCTGGAACAGACAGCCGGCGACGCCGCGGTCCGTCCAGCATCCGGCGGTGACGGCTCGGTCCCCCCGGCCGATGCCACGAAGCGCGAGCTGAAGGAGTTCGCGGCCACGATCACTCTCGGCCAGGACGGCCAGATCGTCGCGCACCCTTTGCTCTTGCGGGTTCATGCTTTGACCTCCGCTCTTCGGATCTGGCCACGATAATGCCAGCTTGAACGCTTAGATACAAGGGTCTGGGCAGCATCCTCGCATGCGATGTGGCGTCAGCACTGTCAACGCGACTCAGGCCGTGCATCCCAGCCCCGATGACAGACCTCAGGGCGGGCAGGGAGACGGTCGCTCGAGTGCCGCGGGTGATAGAGAGGTGCCGGGCACCGTCGTAACACCCGTTGCACAGCCGTCACATGGCCGCGACGACTTTCCGCCACGCTGTCATTTCGCTCACGCCTAGGTGCGTTGCGATCTGTGCATAGGTGTAGCCGTTGAGTCTGGCCGCTCGCAGTGCCGCCGGCTCGACCGGCTTCCCTGGCCGCATGATCCCGATCAACGGCTTCGGATGCGACGATCGAATTTCGTGCCTCCCGGCCTCGACCCATTCTCGGAGCAAGACTCGGGCCTCGTCCGGATCTGGTGAGAATCGGTCAAGCGTTGGCCGCACACTTAGAAATGGCTCTCGAGGGCCGTAGCCGAGAGTTGCGCGGCAGCTCGACCAGGGCCAGTCTTCTGGGCGCCTACACAACCCCGCTCTCACCGGGTTGAGCGGGATGTAGCGGATCACCTCGTGCAGGTGCTCGTCTGTGAGGATGATGCCGTCGGAGTACCGCCGCTGGAACAGATGTCCGATCCGCTCGTACTTCTCGTTGAAACGGTGGGCATAGGTGCTGTTGAGCCATTGCATGCCGATCGCGATGTTCGGTTCGGGGGTCTCGATCAACAAGTGATAGTGGTTCGACATCAGACAGTACGCGTGCACCTTCCAGCCGTGGCGCCGCTTGGCCCGTCCGATTGTGTTGAGGAGCATCACGCGGTCCTCATCCGAGGCGAAGATCTCGCCACGATTGTTGCCGCGCATGGTGACGTGGTAGCGGCCACCGGCCACCAGCGGTCGAGATCGTCGAGGCATGGTTCGACGCTACCGGCGATTGCTGCTCGCGTCTGTCACGGATCCGTCGCGGATCGGTGTCGGCTGTTACGACGGTGCCCGGCACCTCTCTATCACCCGGGAGCAGGCCGAGCGACGGCTACGCGCCGTCCTGCAGCGCTTCCAGCGCTGCCTGATATCCCTCCACGGCCTCTGCGTCGCGGCCGCTCATGATCAGCCGGCCGGTTGCGCCGAGCAGCGCCGCGTAGATCAGCTTCACCGGCGCTCGTTTCTCGGCACGGTTGGCCGCTGTCGCGATGTATGCCGCCGGCGTTGCCTCGATCAGAAACATCGTCTCGTCCTGGAGCAGCAGATTCGCCCCGCCCATCCTGTTGACCAGCTGTGCCTGGTTCGGATGCACCCGCGTCACCAGCTCCGACGCCACCACCTCCGGCCGCTTCGCGTCCGCCGCCGTCAGCTTCAGCCGCTCGAGCACCGCCCCCGCCGCCTCCCGCACCGCAATCGGGTCGCGCCCGTGCAGCTCCAGCGTCCCGTACTGCCGCTCCACCACCTGCAGCCCCGACCGCACATCCGCGTTCTTCACCGCCGCGTTCACCAGCGAGAACACCTCGTTCGCCGGCGCCACCTCCACGTACAGCTGCGCGAACCCCGCCGCCGGCGGATCGCCCTGGCAGGTCTGCGCCACGTACGCCGCCCATTGCGGCTGCATGGCGTCGATCTCGACAAAGGCGCGAAGGTCGGCCACCTTTACCGGGACGGATCCACGATCGCGACAACCGCCGCGTCGGTCGGTACGCCGCGCGTCTGCTCCGTCTCGCGCGCCGCCCCGCCCATCGCGACCAGCACCATGTCGCCCTCTCCGGCCCCCACCAGATCCACCGCCACCAGCTCCCCGCCGCCCCCCACCGGCGTCACCGTCAGCAGGCTGAACCCGGTCAGCCCGGCCGCCTTTTGCGTCGCCACCGTGCTTCCCGTGACATGGCATCGCTGCATCTCGTCCTCCTAGCTTTGCGGCCGCAGTCGCACGGCGCCGTCGAGGTCGTTCCAGGGAATGATCGCGTCCACTGCCGCCTGTATCCGGTTCAGCGCCATCAGCAGGTGCTCGATCACGACCGCATACTCGCGCGACGTGTCCGGCCGCCACTCGGCCAGGATCGACGCCGCCCGCCGCAGCAGCTGCACCGTCTCGGGCATCTCCCACTTGGCCGTCCGCGCCGCCGTCCGCTCCAGCAGCATCGCCGTCACCGAGCACAGCTCCGGCAGCCGCAGGTCGCCGTCCAGCGCCGCCTGCCGCACCACCTGCAGCTGCTCCCCGGCCCAGAACAGATCGAAGTTGCAGTACAGAACGCACGGCAGGTTGCCCATCGGCGGCAGCGTGAACCGCCGCAGCGCCGCCACGTCCGGCGGCTCGCCGATCCAGCGGTCGACCGTGAACTCGCGCAGCTCCTCCACCAGCATCGCCGCCGACACGTACGCCATCAGGCCAGCTCCATCCGTACCGGCAGCGATCCCGACTCGAGGATCTTGCGCCCGCACCGCGCCAGCCCCTCCAGGTTGCTCCGCACCCGCGCCACGTAGCTGACCTCGCCGAACGGCTGCGTCTCGCCGTAGAACAGGCACAGCGTCTGCCGCCCCGGGTAGTAGCCGATGTCTCCCGCGACAACGTCGGTCTTGCCATTCTCCTGCTCTGCGAAGAACGGCACCATGACGATCGTCTCCTCGCCCGCGAACTTGGCGTGCACCATCGTCGACTCGAACGGCAGGATGGAGCGGATGTAGCCGCACACGCGCGGCGCGTCGTCCACCAGCAGCTCGGCCTCGATCACCTCGCCGTCGCAGAGGATGCGGATCGCCGGCATCCTCAGCGCTTCGCCGCGGCCGGTGCCACCGCCGCCGGCAGCACCTTCATCACGTCCTCGTGCGGCCGCGGGATCAGGTGCGCCGACACCAGCTCGCCGGTCTTCTTGGCCGCCGTCGCGCCGGCGTCGATCGCCGCCTTCACCGCACCCACGTCGCCACGCACGGCAACGGTCACGTAGCCGCCGCCGATCGACTCGCGGCCCAGGATCTCGACGCTGGCCGCCTTCACCATCGCGTCCGCCGCTTCGATTGCGGCCACCAGCCCGCGCGTCTCGATCAGCCCCAGTGCTCCATCCATGTCTGCGTCCTCCTTTAGGACCCGTACCAGTCGAGGGTGTCAGTTCCGATGTTGAGGTGAATGTTCTTGGTCTCCAGGTACTCGCTCAGCGACTCCAGCCCCAGGTCGTAGCCGGTGCCGCTCTCCTTGTATCCGCCGAACGGCGCCTCCGACGGGTAGACCCCGTACTGGTTGACCCAGATCGACCCGGCCTCAAGCCTATGCGCCACGCGGTGCGCGCGCCCGACGTCGCTCGTCCAGATCCCGGCCGCCAGCCCGTAGCGCACGTCGTTCGCGATCCGCACCGCCTCGTCCTCGCCGTCGAACGGCACGATCACGACCACCGGCCCGAAGATCTCCTCCTGCGCGATCCGCATGTCGTTTGAGCCTGCGAAGATCGTGGGCTCGATGAAGTTGCCGCCGGCCAGCTCCGGATCCGCCGGCCGCACGCCGCCGGCCACCACCGTCGCGCCCTCGGCCTTCCCGATCTCGACGTACTCGTACACGCGCTGGCACTGCCGCTCGTTGATCAGCGCCCCCAGCTGCGTCGACCAGCGGTGCGGCATGCCGACGCGGATACCGGCCGCCCTGTCGGCGAACCGCCGCACGAACTCGTCGTAGACCGGCCGCTCCACCAGCACCCGTGACCCAGCCGAGCAGACCTCCCCCTGCGCCAGGTAGATGCCGAACACCGATCCGATCACGGCCCGCTCCAGGTCGGCGTCGGCGAACACGATCGACGGCGACTTGCCGCCCAGCTCGAGCGACACCCGCTTGATCGTGCCGGCCCCCGCCCGCATCACCGTGCGCCCGGTCACGGTCGACCCCGTGAACGCGATCTTGTCGACCCCGGGGTGCTCCGCCAGCGCCGCGCCGGCGGTCGCGCCCAGCCCCGGCACCACGTTCAGCACTCCCGGCGGCAGCCCCGCCTCCAGCGCGATCCGTCCCAGCTCCAGGCACGTCAGCGGCGCCAGCTCGGGCGCCTTCAGCACCACCGTGTTGCCGGCCGCCAGCGCCGCCGAGCCCTTGCGGCAGGCGATGTGCAGCGGGAAGTTCCAGGGGATGATCATGCCGACCACGCCCATCGGCTCCTTGCGCACGTAGTCGAGCGAGCTGGTCGGCATCGCCAGCACCCGCCCGTCGATCACGCGCACCAGCCCCTGGTAGAAGCGCCACGGGTCCCAGCAGGCCGGCAGGTCGACCAGCGCCGCCTCGCGGATCGGCTTGCCCACGTCGTACGACTCGATCTGCGCCAGCCGGTCGCGGTCGGCCTCGATCAGCTCCGCGATCCGAAGCAGGATCCGCGACCGCTGCTCCGGCGCCATGTCGCGCCAGGCCGGCAGCGCGTCGCGCGCGGCGCGCACCGCCCGGTCGATGTCGTCGGGTCCGGCCGCCGCCACGTCCACGATCGTGCGGTTGGTGGCCGGGTCGATCGTGGGCACGGTCTCACCGCCGGCCGCGTCGCTCCACGCGCCGTCGATCAGCAGCTTCGACTGCAGCGAGCCGATGTCGGGCAGGCCCTCGATCGGCTCCCCGGCCGGCGCCGACGGCCGCGAGCCGCCCTGCGCCCGCCGCCCGGCCGCCGCCTGCTGGCGCACCAGCCCCGCCAGCGCCGGCGCCGGCAGCCCACCCGGCGTCACCGGCAGCGCCGCCACCACGTCGCCGGCGGGTTGCGCCTGGGACGTCGCGCCACCCTCCACCAACCGCACGCCGTGCATCCGGGCCGCGTCGAGCGCCGCGTCGGTCAGCGTCGTGTGCTCGCGCACCAGCAGCTCCCGCTCCCCCTGCTCGGCCAACGCGCGGATGTCGTCGGCGGTGACGAACTCCTTCACCGCTGGATCCGCCCCACCAGAGGCACCCCGGTGATCGCCTCGCACTCGAGCGTCAGCGAGCGCAGATCCTCGGGCTCCAGGTTGTGCACGTCCGATTTTCCGCAGGCCCGCGCCAGCATCTGGATCTCCATGGTCATGGCGTTCAGGAAGTTCACCACACGCTCGCTGGCCGAGTCTACGTCCAGCCGCGCCATCAGTTCCGGGTCCTGTGTGGTGACCCCGACAGGGCAGAGGCCGGTGTGGCACTCCCGGCAGGTGCCCGGCGTCACGCCCAGCTTGGCGTAGTCCTCCTCGTAGAGCGGGGCATTGCAGTTGAGCGCGATCATCGCAGCGGTGGCGATGTAGACGGCGTCGGCGCCCAGCGCCAGCGCCTTGGCGGCATCGACGCCGTTGCGGATGCCACCGGCGATCACGATCTGCACGTCGCCGTAAGCGCCGATGTCGATCAGCGCCTCGCGCGCCTCGACCACCGCCGCCAGCGTGGGCACGCCGGTATGGTCGAACAGCAGCAGCGGCGAGGCCGCCGACGCGCCCTCGAGACCGTCGATCACGACCACGTCGGCGCCGGCCTTGACCGCCAGCCGCACGTCGTCGAACACCCGGCAGGCGCCCAGCTTGACCCAGATCGGCACCCGGTGGCGGGTGGTCTCGCGCAGTTCCTCGATCTTCAGGCGCAGGTCGTCAGCACCCAGGAAATCGGGGTGCCGCACCGGCGAGCGCTGGTCGACGCCGGGCGGCAGGTCGCGCATGCCGGCCACCTCGTCGGACACCTTGAAACCGAGCAGCACGCCACCGGTGCCGGGTTTGGCCCCCTGGCCGACCACGATCTCGACCGCATCCGCCTCGGCCATGTGGTGCGGGTTGTTGCCGTAGTGGCTCGGCGTCACCTGGTACACGAGCGTCTTCGATGCCGCCCGCTCGCGCGGGTGCATGCCGCCGTCGCCGGTGGTGGTGGAGATGCCGACCTGCGACGCCGCGCGGCCGAGCGCCTCCTTCGCGTTCGCCGACAGCGCTCCGAAGCTCATGCCCGAGATCGCGATCGGCGTCTCCAGCACGACCGGGTTCGCGGCCCTGGTTCCCAGCACGGTGCGCGTCTGGCAGCGCTCGCGGTAGCCCTCCAGCGGCACCCGCGACAGCGTGCACGGGATGAAGGTGAGGTCGTCGAAGTTGGGCACGCGGCGGGTGGTCGAGAATGCGCCCATCACGTAGCGCCCGAGCTCGGCCTTCTGGCGGATGTCCGCCAGCGTCTGCTCCGACCAGACGTGGCTGGGGCGGGGCGGATGCTCGATCACAGCGCGTCCCGCCAGATCGAGAACTCCTTCTTGTCGTAGCGCCACAGCTTCCCGGCCGAGCGTACCTTCTGCCACTCGCCGGCGGGCGCCAGGCCGTGGCCGCGGCACAGGTCGGCCAGCCAGGCCAGCTCCTCGGCGGACGGTGGCTCGCAGACCGTGTCCGAGCCCAGCTCGGCGATGCGGCCGCCGCAGAACAGCTCCCCCTCATACATCGAGTCGCCGAACCCGGGCCCTGCGTCACCGCACACCACCAGCCGCGTGCGCTGGTTCATGAACCCGGACATGTAGCCGGTCGAGCCGCCGATCACCAGCGTGCCGCCCTTGCCGGCGATCGCCGACCGCGCGCCCGCGTCTCCCTTGACGACCACCAGACCGCCGCGCATCGATGCTCCGGTCGAGCTGCCGCTGTTCCCGCCCACCACGATGCTGCCGTCCATCATGTCGGCGCCCAGCGACCAGCCGGCGTTGCCGTCGATGGCAACGTCCAGTCCGTCGGAGAGGCCGCCGCAGAAGTAGCCGACGTCGCCGCGGAACCGGATGGCCGCGCCCGGGTGGTCGAGAAATCCCACCGCCAGGCTGTGCCGCGAGCCCGGGTGCAGCACGTCCACCGGCCCGGCGCCGTCCTCCAACAGCTCCCGCAGGCGCTCGTTGATCTCGCGGGTGCTGAGGCCGTGTGCGTCCAGCGTGGCCGGCGCTAGCGTGTCCATGCCCGCGCCTCGCCGCCCGCCAGCTCGTAGGTGTCGAAGTCGGCGCCGTCGCCGAACGCCTCGGCCAGGGCGATGCCCTCGCTGACGACGGCCACCCAGTCGTCGGTCTCGGCGACCAGGCAGGGCTTGGTGGAGAAGCGGTCGCGCGCCACGCCGAAGCCATCGGCGGTCGACACCAGGTAGGTGAAGGATCCGTCCAGGTCGTCGATGGAGTCGCGCACGGCCTCGTCCAGCGGCACGCCGGCCGCCATCCGGTCGGCCAGGTACACCGCCACGAACTCGGTGTCGTTGCCGGTCTGAAAACGGTGGCCGCGCATCTCGAACAGGCGCCGGTTCTTGTAGTAGTTGGTGACGTGGCCGTTGTGGACGACGGTCACGTCCGGGAACGGCCGCGCCCAGAACGGGTGCGAGTGGTTCACGTCGACGCGCGACTCGGTCGCCATCCGGGCGTGGCCGATCGCGTGACTGTAGGTCGATCCCAGCACGCCGAACCGCTGCGCCAGCTCGCGGGCGTCGGACGTGTGCTTGAGCAACTCCAGCGAGGTGCCGACCGAGAACACCCGCACGCCGGGTGCGCTGCGCTCGATCGCATCGGCCAACGCCGCGACGTCGCCGTCGCCGCCGTTCGCCAGCCCCAGCCGCCAGTAGCCGTCTCGGTACTGCTGGTCGGACAGCTCGAACCCGGCCTTCGAGACGCCGTCCGAGACCGCCCCGCGCGTGGCCTCGCCGCCCGCCTCGCCGGCCCAGGCCGAGGCCACCAGGTCGCCCTGGAAGGGCGCGCCGTAGAGCGACATGCCGGTCGAGTCCGGCCCGCGGCCGCGCAGCGCGGCGAGCATCGCGGTCAGCGTGGCGGCGACGTCGACGCCGTCACGCTTTGCAAGGAATCCGGCGATGCCGCACATGCGTGCGACCTTACGCGTTCGCCGCCCGGTGCGCGATGTGCAGGCTGCACACCCTGCCGCTCACCGTGCCAGGTCGGCGAAGGCGGGCGCCAGCGCGTCGAACAGCAGCCGGTAGCGGCGGTAGCCCTGCTCGTAGGCGGCCGCCGCATCCGGGTCGGGATGGTGCTGCTCGGACGCCAGCCGGCACATCGCGGCTGCGGCGGCGGGAACGTCCGCGTGCAGCTCGCCGCCCGCCGCGGCCAGCATCGCGGCCCCCCGGGAGGTGGTCTCGACGTCCTCGCTGTAGCCGACCGGCAGCCCGGTCACGTCGGCCCGCATCTGACGCACCAGGGCCGAGCGCGCGCCGCCGGCCACGCAGACCACGCGCTGGCAGCCGAGGCCGGCCGCGGTGATCGCCTCGACGACGTCGCGCAAGGCGTAGGCCGAGCCCTCGAGCAGCGCCCGCACCAGGTGGCCGCGTCCGTGCGCCGGCGTCAGGCCGTACCAGGCGCCGCGTGCGTCCGCCTCCCAGCGGGGCGCCATGGCACCGCCCATCCAGGGCAGGAACACCAGCCCCTCGCTGGCCGCCGGCACCGCCTCGGCCGCCCGGTTGAGAGCCTCGTAGTCGGCGCCGCCGCCCAGCTCGTCGCGGAACCAGCGGTAGTTGGCGCCGCTCGCCCAGCCCGGGTTCTCGAGCAGCCAGCGGCCGGGCGCGGCGTGGGGGTGGCACTCGGCCACGCGCCCCGGGTCACGCAGCGGCCGGTCGCTGACGGCGCACACCGGCTCCGCGGTGCCGAGCACGTCGCAGACCGCGCCCGGCTCGGCCAGGCCGGCGCCCAGCGTGGCGGCCATCTCGTCGCCGCAGCCGCAGATCACCAGCGCCTTCTCGCCAAGCCCGGTGGCGTCGGCGAAGCCGGAGCTGACGGTACCGAGCACCGCATCGGCCGATACGACCGGCGGCAGCAACCCGACGTCGATGCCGAACGCGCCGAGCAGGGTGGTGTCCCAGCTGCCGGTGTCCGGATCGAGCAGCATCGTCGAGGACGCATTCGAGCGGTCGACCGCGTCGGCTCCGCAGGCAACGCGCACCATGTAGGAGCCGGGAAGCAGCGCCCGTGCCGTGCGCGCGTAGTCGTCGGGGCGCTCCTGCGCGACCCAGGCCAGCTTCGCGGCCACGTGCGACCCGTCCAGGTTGCAGCCCGAGCGCCGGTACCACTCGTCGGCGCCGACCCGGGCCTCGGCCTGGCGGCAGAGCGGGTCGGCACGCCGGTCCATCCAGATGATCGCCGGGCCCACCGGCTGCGCGTTGGCATCGACGCAGACCAGCCCGTCCAGCTGCGAGCCGAACGAGATCGCCCGCACGCGGCGCAGGTTCACCCGTGCCGACAGGTCGCGGAACCCGTTCACCAGCGCCGCCCGCCAGTCGCGCGGGTCCTGCTCCACCCAGCCCGGCCGCGGATAGCGCAGCGGGTGCGGCTGGTACGTGGTGGCCAGCCGTTCCCCGCCCGCATCGAACACCGACAGGCATGACCCCTGCGAGCCGACGTCGATGCCGCAGACCAGCTCCACGCGTCAGCCGTTCGGGGTGACGACCACCTTCAGCGCCTCACCCGAGCGGATGCGCTGAAAGGCCGCCGCGGTGTCGTCCAGCGAGACGACATCCGACACGACCCCGCGGATGTTGTGGGTGTTGCGGCGCAGCATCTCCAGCGCCTGCACCTGGTCGCGGTGTCGCGAGGCGTAGCTGCCGAGCACCGCCACCTCGCGGTAGTGCAGCACGTTGGAGGGGAAGGCGATCGTGGTCGTGCCCTTCGGCAGCCCGCCGAAGTACAGCACCCGGCCCCGCGGCGCCGCCATCTCCATGGCCTGCTCCTGCGCCTGCACGTTCGAGCAGGCCACGATCACGCGGTCGGCTCCGTCGCCGGTCTCGTCCTTGATGAACTGCACGGGATCGATGCCGGTGGTGTCGACGTAGCGCACGTTCGCGTCGTTCAGCACGCCGCGAGCCAGATCCAGGCGGCCGGCCGAGGTCTCGAGCAGGTAGACCAGGTCGGCGCCCTGCGCCAGCGCCAGCGCCACGTGCGCGGTGCCGACCGGGCCGGCGCCGATCACGACCACGTGCTGCTCGAGCCCGATGTCAAGGTCCTTGTGGCCGCAGATCGCATCCGAGAGCGGGTCGGCGAACGTGGCGTGCACCGAGTCCAGGCCGTCGGGCAGCACGAACACGTTCTTCAGCGCGACCTGCGGCACCGCGACCAGCTCGGTGTAGGCGCCCTGGTAGTCGAAGCCCATAAGGCCGCCGTTCTGGCAGAGGTGCTCGTTGCCGCCGCGGCAGAGGCTGCAGTGGCCGCAGTAGAGCGTCGAGATCACGTGCACCACGTCGCCTACGGCCGCCGCCAGGTCGGCACCGGCGTCCGGCCCGATCTGGAGCACCTCGCCGCAGATCTCATGCCCGAGCACCGCGCCCGGCCGGATCCGCCGGTCGCCGTTGAAGAAGGTACGCACGTCGGTGCCGCAGATGCCGCAGGCGGTCACGCGCAGCAGGCAGCCGTCGCTGGGGCAGGTCGCGTCCGCGACTTCGCCCAGGTGCATCTCACCCGGCCCGTCCCATATCGCCGCCCTCATGCGCGGCTGATCGTATCGTGAAACCGCCGGCCCGGGCCTGCCCCGCGGCTCATCCGGCGTGGGCTGCACCCCGCGCGGCGCCCAGGATCGCCGTCAGCTGGGCGGCCAGGTCGCCGCCCGGCACGAACTCGCCGTTGAGAGCGGCCGTCCCGACCGTAAAGGCCCACACGCCAAGCGCCGACAGCTGCTCGATCCGCGCCACCGAGTCGACCGAGCCGGCGCAGATCAGGGGCAGGCTGGTGGTCTCCGACACCCGCCGCACCAGCTCGGCGACGTCGCCGTCGTAGCGGTATGCAAGCAGGTTGATCCCGTCCACGCCCTGCGCCTCGACGCGGCGCGCGTCCTCGCAGATCTCGTCGATCGTCCCCCGCAGCAGGCAGGGATGGCCGACGATGCGGCCGATGTAGGGGAAGTAGCGCATCCCCGACCCCTCGATGATGCGCTGCACGTCCCGCACCTGCGTTCCGCCGATCAGGTAGTCGGGGTGCACCCGCATCGCCGCCTCGGCCGAGCGCAGCTCGTCTTCGGGCGTGGCGGACACCACCTCGAGGTGGGTGGTCGCCCCGGCCGAGCGGGCTGAGTGCAGGAACGCCGCCAGCTCCGCCTCGGGCAGGCCGATGTCCTTGCAGCCGACGTGGGTGACGCCCACCGTTGCCACCTCTGCAAACACCGCCTGAGCGTCCGGGATCGTTTTGTCGTCTCGGGTCAGCATGAAGATGAACTCGGGCATCTCGTCTCCTCGGGTCAGGGTTGCACGGTGCTCCGGAACCGCACCAGCCGTACGGCCAGCCCCAGCTCGAACCAGCTGCCCGGCTCGCGCACGTCGCGGTCGATGATCTCTCCGATCCTGCGCAGGCGCTGGCGGAGGGTGTTGCGGTGGATGAACAGCGCCTCGGCCGAACGGCGCGCGTTGCCATGCTGCTCGAGGTAGACCTCGAGCGTCCGGAACAGCTGGCTGCCGCGGCGGGCATCCGTCTCCTGCAGGCGCACCAGCGCCAGCTCCAGCGGGTCGGGGTCGCCCTCGCGGGAGATCGTCCACAGGTGCCGTTGTGCGCCCAGCGTCTGGTAGCTGCGCACGCCGCTGCCGCCGGCACGGGCGATGGTGGCGGCGATCCGGGCCTGACGCACGGCCGTCTGGGGATCGTCGCGGGCGGGCTCGCTGATCCCGGCGCCGGCACCCGCGGGCAGCGTCTGGGCCAGCAGCTGCTCGAGCCGCGGCCGCCAGCTCTCGCTGGCGATCGGGACCAGCGCGGAAAGCTCGTGGGCGCGGGCGTCGATCACGGTCTGCGGGAAGCTGCCCGCGAGCTGTTCGACGAGCGCGCCCCACAGCCGGTCGGGATCGCCGCCCGCGGCGGCCTCTGCCAGCACCACCACGTGGGGCCGGTCGAGCGGCACCGACTCGCCGGCTCGCAGCGCCTCGAACAGCTGCCGTGCGCGCGTGCGCTGGGCCGCGGCCTCGCGCCGGCGGTCCTCCTCGAGCGCCAGGGCGGCGTGGTTGGCGATGGTCGCGATCAGCTCGGTGTTGTCGCTCGAGAGAACGCGCCGCTCGCTCGAGAAGCAGAGCAACACGCCGGTGGGCCGGCCCTCCAGCCGCACCGGAGCGGCGAACAGTGAGCGCGCCCGCGGGTGCAGCGCCAGCTCGGGCGCGTCGTCCAGCGCGATGCTGACCGGTCCGCCGCCCAGCAGCCGTGCCCAGGCGCCGGTCGCTGCGATCGGCTCACCGCCCAGGCGGGCCTGGTCGCTCGACGCCCAGGCCTCCACCAGCAGCCGGTCGCGTCCCGGGTCGAACCGCAGCAGCGCTGCCAGCGAGCCGTCCAGCAGCTCCATGGTCGCGATCGCCAGGCGGTGCATGGTCTCGCGGGGGCTGGCCGAGGTCATCCGGTGCGAGAGGTCGGCCAGCCGCCGGAACACGTCCACGCTGCGCAGCGCCCGCTCGTGCAGCTGCGCGTTCTCGACCGCGCCTGCGACGAGGCTGGCGATCGTCTCCAGCATCGTCACATCGGACTCGCTGAACTCGTGCGGCGCCTCGGTGTGCAGGGTCAGCACCCCCAGCAGCTGGCCGGAACGGCCCACCACCGGCACCGTCGCCACCGACTGGAAGCGCTCGTCGTTCAGGTCGGGCACGTACCGGTACCGCGCATCCTCCAGCGGGCGCTCGGTGATGATCCCCGCCTGGCGGGTGAGCGCCGTCCAGCCGGTCAGGCCCTCGCCCATTCCCAGCGAGAAGCGCCCGATCCACTCGGTGTAGCCCTCGATCGCGCCCCGCACCACCAGCCGCTCCTGCTCGGAGTCCCACAGGTAGACGAGCGCGCCCTGGCAGCGGGTCAGCTCGGCGCAGACCGCGATCGCCTCCTCCAGCACGCGGTCGAGGTCGAGGCTGGAGTTGACGCGCGAGGCCAGGGCCGAGATCGCCTCGAGATCGCGCGCGTGCTCCTCGACCCGCACCATGGCGCGAGCATATCGCGCCTGTGTGCACCTTGAACACAGGCGAATCGGGGGCGATTCCGATAGTCTCGCCACGTGAGCAGCACGACCGTCGTCACTGACTGGGCCGAGCGCACCGCCGAGCTGCACCGCGTGCTGATGCCGCAGAAGGACAACCTGTGCGGCGCGTTCTGGGGCGCGCTGGTGCTGACCGCGGCCGGCCTGGACGCGATTGACCAGGATCTGGTGGCGCTGGAGTCGGGCACGCTGCTGCCGGAGGGCGGGGAGCCACCGCCGCTCGCGGGCGTCGAGTCGCGGCTGGACTACCGCCTTGACCTGCCGTTCGCGCCTAGGCCTCAGTCCGGCACGTCGGGGCGGGGGCTGGCGACCGCGATCGAGCACCTGTCGAGCGGCCGCCTGGCGGCGGTGCCGGTGGCCGGCCCGTGGACGGCCGAGACGGCGGCCGATCTGGTCTCGCTGGACGCGCAGATGCCGCTGATCGCAAACATCGACACCGGCGCGCTGTGGGGCGCGTCCGCGGATCGCGGGCAGGTGCAGCGCCACCTCGACACCGGCGCCGACGACGCCCCGGCGGCGGACTGGGCGGTGGGTCACTTCGTCAATCCGGTGGCGGTTCAGCGCGGGCGCGGCGGCGCCGTCGTCACTGTCCGCGACACGTACCCGGCGCTGGGCGGCGGCGTTCACCTGCAGCCGGCGTCGCGCTTCGCGGCGGCGCTCCGTCGTGACGACGGACGCCAGGGCGGCGTGCTCTGCGTGTGCGATGCTGGTCGAGCTGCCGGACTCGAGCGTGAGCTGGCGTCGCGCGGGTTGCAGGTTCGCCATTGGGACAACGGAACCCCCGAGCCCCCGTCAGGGTGAGCGTGGGGAAGGAGGGGATAGGTGGCCACTGACACCACGACCGGCGCCGCCCAGGTGCTCGACGGATGGCGCGCCCAGGGGATCCGCTTCGTGCGGTTCGAGCTGCCCGACATGCACGGCACCAGCCGTTCCAAGATGGTGCCGATCGAGCGCGCCTACGGCTACGCCGAGTCGGGGCTGAACATGTACGGCGGCGTTGCTGTACTGGACAGCAGGTCGGATGTCGTGGGTGGGACGCTCTATCACGAGGAGGTTGCATACGGCGATCAGCTGCTGTTGCCCGATCTGGATACGGCCGCGGTGGTGCCCTGGCGCGAGGCCACCGCGCGCTGGATCTGCGACTCGACGTGGGCTGACGGCACCCCGCTCGAGGCGTTGCCGCGCCGGGTTTGGCGCAAGCAGCTGGAGCGCGCGCGTGCGCTCGGCTACGAGCCGCTGATCGGCTACGAGCCCGAGTTCTACCTGCTGACCGCCGACCAGGAGCTGCTGTTCGAGGGCTACCACATCTTCAACGTCACGCGGAACACGTACGTGCCGTTCATCCAGGAGCTGGTCGAGCAGCTGAACGCCTACGGCCTCGAGGTGATCACGGCCAACTGCGAGTACGCGGGCTCGCAGTGGGAGCTGCCGTGCCTGCCGTTGCGCGGCATGGGCGGCCCCGACCGCTGCTTCTCGTTCAAGAACGCGGTCAAGGAGCTCGCCCATATGAACGGCTATACGGCAACGTTCATGAGCAAGCCGTTCGCCGACTCGGCCGGTTCGGGGCTGCACACGCATGTGTCCCTGCTGAATGTCGCCGATGGTGGCAACGCGTTCGGCGATGCGTCGGACGAGGCCGGGATCTCGGCCGCATGCCGCAGCTTCATCGCCGGCAACCTGCGCCACGCAGCTTCCACCTATGCGCTGCTCGCTCCGACGGTCAACTGCATGAAGCGCCGCCGCACGCACACGTTCAGCCCCACCAACGTGTCCTGGGGGCTGGAGGATCGCTCGGCGCTGATCCGGATCAAGGGCGGCACGACCGAGTCGCGCCACATCGAGCACCGCGCTCCCACCGGCTTGTCGAACCCCTACCTGGTGGGAGCGGCGATCCTGGCGGCCGGGCTGAACGGGATCGAGGACGGCCTCGAGCTGGAGCCGGCCGCGCATCCGCCGGCCGAGGAGGACGAGTCGCGGACGAAGCTGCCGACCTCGGTGCGCGAGTCGCTGGAGGCGCTCGAGGCGGACGTGCGGATCGCCGGCGCCCTGGGCGACGACTTCGTCACCGCATACGGCGTGATGCGGCGCCACGAGCTGTCCCGCTTCGATGACCACGTCACCGACTGGGAACGAAACGAATACGTCGAGATCTACTAACGGGCCTTGCTCGGATGTGACCGGGCCGTGAGAGTTTCGGTCTTCATCACCTGCTTCAACGACACACTGTTCCCGCAGACCGGCAGGGCGATGGTGGAGCTGCTGGAGCGGCTCGGGCACGACGTCGAGTTCCGCCCGGAGCAGACCTGCTGCGGGCAGATGCACATGAACAGCGGCTACCGCGAGCAGGGGCTGGAGCTGGCGGCGCGGATGCGGCGGGTGTTCGACGGCGCAGAGGCGATCGTGACCCCGTCGGCCTCGTGCGCCGGCCACGTGCTGGAGCACGCCCCGGGCCTGCCGGTGCACGAGCTGTCGCAGTTCCTGACCGGCGTGCTCGGGGTCGAGGACGTCGGCGCCCGGTACCGGGCACGCGTCGCATATCACCCCACCTGTCACTCGCTGCGCGCGCTGCGGGTGGGGGACGGGCCCGGCCGGCTGCTGGCCGCCGTCGAGGGCCTGGAACTGGTCGAGATCGACGAGGCCGATCAGTGCTGCGGCTTCGGCGGTACCTTCGCGGTCAAGAACGCGGAGGTGTCGATGGCGATGCTCGACGACAAGCTGTCGGCCATCGAGCGCAGCGGCGCGGAGGCCGTCACCGCCGTCGACAACTCCTGCCTGATGCAGATCGGCGGCGGGCTGTCGCGGCGCGGCTCGCCGCTGCGCACCCTGCACCTGGCCGAGATCCTGGCGGCGACGTGAGCAGCGCCAGGCGCGGCGGCGCCACCTTCCCGCAGGCCGCGCACGTGGAGCTGCGAAACACGCAGCTGCGGCGGAACCTCGGCCACGCCACCCGCACGATCCGTGCCAAGCGGGCCGCAGTCGTTGACGAGCTTGACAACTGGCAGCAGCTGCGCGAGGCCGGTGCGGCGATCAAGCGCGACGTGATGGCCAACCTGGACACCTACTTGGTCGAGTTCGAGCGGGCGGCCACCGAGGCCGGTGCGACCGTGCACTGGGCGGCCGATGGAGACGCTGCCAACGACCTGGTCGCGGGCATCGTCGCAGACCACGGCGAGCATGAGGTGGTCAAGGTGAAGTCGCTCACGACCGACGAGATCGGGCTCAACGACGCGCTTGCGGCGCGCGGAGTGGAGGCGCTCGAGACCGACTTCGCGGAGCTGATCCTGCAGCTCGACGGCGACTGGTCGTCGCACATCCTGGTGCCGGCCATCCACCGCAACCGCACCGAGATCCGCGACCTGCTCCGGCGCACCATCGGCCCCGACGACCTGTCGGACGATCCCGCTGCGCTGGCCGAGGCGGCCCGCATCCACCTGCGCGAGCGGTTCTTGCGCGCCCGCGTCGGCATCAGCGGCGCCAACTTCGCGATCGCCGAGACCGGCACCCTGGTCGTGCTCGAGTCGGAGGGAAACGGCCGCATGTGCACCACGCTTCCGGAGGTGCTGATCAGTGTGGTCGGGATCGAGAAGCTCCTGCCCCGCTTCGAGCACCTGGCCGTGTTCATGCAGCTGCTCCCGCGCAGCTCCACCGGCGAGCGCATGAACCCCTACACCTCGCTCTGGACCGGCGTCACGCCCGGCGACGGCCCCGGCGAAGTGCACGTCGTCCTGCTCGACAACGGCCGCAGCGACGTGCTGCGCGACGCGGTCGGGCGCGAGGCGCTGCACTGCATCCGCTGCTCGGCATGCCTGAACGTGTGCCCGGTCTACGAGCGCACCGGCGGACATGCCTACGGATCGATCTACCCGGGGCCAATCGGGGCGATCCTGACGCCACAGCTCGAGGGCATCGGCGCGGCCGCCAGCCTGCCCTACGCCTCCAGCCTATGCGGCGCCTGCTACGAGGTGTGCCCGGTCAAGATCGACATCCCGCGCGTGCTGGTGCATCTGCGCGGCCTGACGCCCAAGCGCGGAGCCGAGCGGCGGGCGATGCGCACGCTGGCGTGGCTGTTTGCAGACGCCGGCCGCTACCGGCGGGCGCAGCGGCTGGCGCGCGTGCTGCCCGCGCGCGTGGCCGGCGCCGGCCCGATGAGGGCGTGGACGGCCGGGCGCGATCTGCCCGCCGTTGCCCCGCAGAGCTTCCGGGAGTGGTGGCATGAGCGACGCCCGTGAGGTCGTGCTGGGCCGCATCCGCGCGGCCCTGGTCGCCCGGACGCAGCCGGCCGCGGCCGTGCTGCTGCCGCCGCCGCCCGCGCCGGCCGACCCGGTCGCGCTGTTCGCGGAGCGGGCCGGCGAGTACCGCGCCGCCGTGCACCGCGTCGGTGAGGCCGCCGTCGCCGCGCGGGTCGCCGAGATCTGCGCCGCGCAGGGTGCCCGCCGTCTGGCCGTGCCGCAGGATCTGCCGGAGGGCTGGCTCCCGCCCGGGGTGGAGGCGACGGGCGATGCGACGGTCTCGGCGCTGGATCGGGTGGACGGCGTGCTCACCGGCTGCGCCGCCGCCATCGCGGAGACCGGCACCATCGTGCTGGACGGCGGGCCCGGGCAGGGCATCCGCGCGCTGACGCTGGTGCCCGACCTGCACATCTGCGTGGTCCCGGCCGAGCTCGTGTGTGCCTCGGTCAGCGAGGCGTTCCAGCGGGTGGAGCCGTCGGTACGGCGGCGCCGCGCCCCGCTGACGCTGATCTCGGGGCCGTCCGCCACCTCCGACATCGAGCTGTCGCGGGTCGAGGGCGTGCACGGCCCTCGCCGGCTGGAGATCGTGATCGTTACCTAATCGGCCAGTCCGGCCGGTCGCGGATCGAGTCGAGGTCGCTGTCGCCGGCCGACCACCTGCGCACCCCGTCGGGATCGCCCGCGTAGGCCCGCGACAGCAGCTCGATCGCCTCGTCGCCGTGGCCGGACAGCGCGCGGTAGCAGGCCGCGTTGTAGAGGATCGACGTGTTGCCGGGGTGCTCGGCAAGGCCGGTCATGAGCATCTCGTAGGCCGCATCCGGATCTCCGCCCTTCGCGACCGCGTCGGCCGCGAAGTAGTGCTCCCACGCCGACGGCGTGAAGGCCTCGCCCGGCTTTCCGCCGATCGCGAGCACGGTCGTGTTCGGCTCCGCAGCAACGGCGTGGCGCTTCAGCGCCGGATCGGCCAGGTGCACCAGGGAGCCGGCAGGGACGTCGCTGGTCTCGCCGTCCACCGTGAACGTCGCCCGGCCGTTCAGCACCAGGTAGACCTCCTCGTGCCCGAGCCCGGTCTCGGTGTGCTCCTCGACCACCTCGTCGCCGGCGTTGACCGCGGTGTAGGCGTTGATGCCGAACGCGCGCACCCCCAGCGTACGGCGCAGCGGCCGCCACTGCAGCGTCCCGTTCACCACCGCCAGGGACGGCACGTCGCTGATCGCGATCACCTGGTAGCCGTCGGTCACGACCGCACCATACCCGTGGAATCAACCATCTAGCAGGGGCCTAGATCTTGGGCTAGAGTTCGTTGCGATGTCAATCACTCTCTACTCAGCAGACATCTGCCCCTATTGCGTGCGCACCCGTCTGGTGCTGAACGGCAAGGGCATCGAGTACGACCTGGTGCATGTCGACCTGCCCGACAAGCCGGCCTGGCTGCGCGAGCTGAACCCGCGCAACCGGGTGCCCGTCCTGGACGTGGACGGGCAGGTGCTGTGGGAGTCCGAGGCGCTCAACGACTATCTCGACGAGACGCACCCGGAGCCGGCGATGATGCCGTCCGACCCGGCTGAGCGCGCCCGCGTGCGGATGGTGCTGCGCCGGTTCGAGGATCTCTCCGACGCGTTCTACGCCGCCCGCCGGGAGGAGGAGGGGGCGATCGAGGCGCTGCACGCGGAGCTCCAGTGGGTGTCGGCGCAGCTCGAGCACAGCGATTACCTGGTCGGCGACAGCTACACGCTGGCCGAGCCCGGCGTCTGGCCCTGGATCACGCGTCTGTACCGGGTCGGCGTCGACATCGGTCAGTACCCGGCGATCGCCGCCTGGTGTGACCGCCTGGCAGAGCGGCCCGAGTACGCGGCCGAGCTCAGCCTGCTGGCCGCGTAGCGAACCGCGCGAAGCGTTCGGCCAGCGTGCGGCCCACCTGCTGGTGGGTCGCGAGGTGCTGATCCAGCGACTCCAGGAACCGGTCACGGGGATAGCCGTTCGCGGCCAGGTCGTCGCCGCCCATGTCCAGCCAGGTCAGGAGCACCGGCCGTGTCACCTCGATGTGGAACTGGGTGCCCCATGCGGCGTCGCCGACCCGCAGCGCCTGCAGCGACACCGGGTTGGTCATCAACTCGACGGCGCCGTTGCTGGGACGGCAGGCGTAGTAGTGCCACTGCATCGCCTGGAACCGCGGCGGCAGCCCGTCGAACAGGGCGTCGTCCTCAGCGGCCGGCGTCAGCTCCACCTCGTGCCAGCCGATCTCGTGCGGCTCACATCGGTAGACGGTGCCGCCCGCGGCCTCGGTCAGCACCTGCGCGCCCAGGCACAGGCCCATGTACGGGGTGCGCCGCTCGAGCGCCTCGCGCACGAGCTCGATCTCCTGCGCCAGCCAGGGGTGCTCGCCGGCTTGGTGCGTGTCGACCAGGCCGCCCCCGGCGACCAGGGCGTCGATCCCGTCCAGCGACGCGGGCAGCTCGTCCCCGGCGTAGGGGTGCAACGTGTCGACCGTGAATCCCTGCTGCTCGAGCGCGTCCACGAACAGCCCGGCGGGGTCGGTCGACTCGTTCTGGATGTGCAGCGCCCTACCCACGGAACTTGGCCGCCTCGCGGTACGCCTCCTGCTCGCGCCGGATCAGGTCGGGGTTGACGCCGCGCGCCACCGCCAGTTCATGCGCCAGCCACTGCACGGCGGGTGCCGTCGCCAGCAGCGCCTCGGCCGCGGCCGGAAGCGCATCCGCGACCGGCGTCGGCACGTAGCCGGCGGCGGCCATGCCCGGGTCGGGTGCCTGGCGGCCGATCACGGCACACCGCACACCCACCCGAGCGGACGCCTGCAGCACCATCTGGCCGAGCTCGCGGCGGGGGCCCGAGCGCCGTCGCTCGTGCTCGATCAGCACCAGCCCGGTGCGCTCGTCGCAGGCCGGCAGGTGGCCGTGCAGGAACGTCTCGAGATCCCGCATCGCGGTCGGGATGTGGGCCGCCTCCTCGATCTTCAGGGTCAGCTCGCGGGCGGCGATGCGGTCGGCGCCCGACCCGACCACGATCAGATGGTCGCAGCTGTTCAGGGCATCGGCCACGGCCGTGACGGAGGCACGGTCGCTGACCCCGGCCGTGACCAGCGTCTCGACCAGGCCGGGGGACGGCTTACCGGCCAGGGCCAGCGTGGCTGCGATCGGCGACGTGTACCCGACCGTGTGGCACCAGCTGCGGTCGACCATGGGCGTGACCAGCACAGCGTCGGCCTGCTCGGTGGCCTTGCTCTCGCCCCGTGCGGTGATCAGGGCGGTGCCCGATCCGGCGCGGCGGGCCGCCTCGAGCGCCTCGATCGTGGCCCAGGTGCCGCCCTCGTGGGAGATGCCAAGCACGGCGCCGCCCTGCTGTGGGTCAAGTGCCGCCTCGTACGCCTGCCGTGATCCGGCCGGCGTGCCGGCCTCGGTCAGGATCTCCGCCGCGGCCAGCGCCGCGTGCTCGCTGGTGCCGCAGCCGACCACCGTCAGTGGACCGTCCACCTTCAGCAGCAGCGCCAGCGCTGCCGTGTCGCTCGTGGTTGCGATCCGCTCGAGCAGCGGGGGCTCGGCCTCGATCATCTCCTGCATCACCCAGGGCGGGTGGGGGCGCAGCTCCGGGAAGTCCTCGGTGTGCCAGTCATCGGTCATGGGGCGCAGTCTATGCGCGCCCGGTCACCGCTCGGCGCCGCCTGCCAGCACCGTGACGCGGCCACGGCCGATCTCGACATGGCCGGCGCGCTGCAGCTCGTGCAGCACGCGGTTCACCGTCAGCCGGGAGGTGCCGGCGAGGCCGGCCAGGTCGTCCTGCGTGAGCGGGATCGTGGCCCGTCCGGACGGTTCCCGGTACCGCTCGGCGAGCCCGTCCAGCATCAGGCGGACGCGCCTTGGCGCCGGCGTGTAGAGGGCCTCGACCAGGCGCTCGGTCAGCTCGGCCACGCGCTGCCCGAGCAGCTCCACCAGGAACACGTCGATCTCCCGGTGCTGCGCGCGCAGGCGGTCGAGGTCGGTGCGCGACAGCGCGTACGTCTCGCTGGCCGAGATCGACTCGACCTTGGCGCTGCGCACCTGCGTCCCGCCCAGCAGCGCCAGCTCGCCGAAGCACTCGCCCGGCCCCACCAGCTGGAGGGTGGCGACGCTTCCCAGCGGGGTGATCACCCGCACCGCCAGGCATCCGCTGCTGACCAGATGCAGCGTGTCGGCCGGGTCGCCGCGGTGGAAGACGACCTCGCCGCGCTTGAACCTGCGCCGCCGCGCCGACGTCAGCACTCCCCGGGCCTCGTCGTCGCCGAGTGCGCTCAGGATCGCCCAGTCGGACACCGCCACGCCCCTTCCGCTTGTGTATCGGATCATACATTGGGTGCGTATCCCGGGAGGTCGCGGGTGGGCTCGCGGGGTGCCTAGGTTGCGTCCATGACGTCGAGCCGCACACCTCAAGAGAAGGAGACCACTCCAATGCACACCACCTCTCGACTGTTCCGGATCGTTCTCGTGGCCGCCGGCCTGATGGCCGTGTCTGCCACCGCCGCCCAGGCGATGGCGTTGGGTCCCGCGAACGTGACAGACCGTGATCCGCTCGGCTTCACGGCCGCTCACCATCAGCTGCCGGTCGTGTCGCATTCGCCCGGCGGCCCGGTGGTTCTCCACAGGTCGGGCTTCGTGCTCGGCCACCGGCTCCACACCGCGCCGCCGGTCATCGCCCAGCCCGTCTCCGCACAGTCCGCGGACAACGGCTTCGACTGGGCCGACGCCGCAATCGGCGCCCTCGTGGCGTCCGTAGTGCTGATCCTGGCGGCCGTCGCCGCAACCCACGTCCGGCCTCGGCAGACGGTTCAGATGTAGCTGCCGTTGCTGCGCCCGGTGGGGTTCTTCGAGCCCCACCGGCGTCTCTCCGTGGTCCGGCAGCCGTCGCCTTGTGTATCGAGCAATACATTGCGGGCGTATCCGGAGATGTCGTCGGGCCGCTGCGGTCGGCCTAGGTTGTGCCCATGACTTCGTGCCTCACATCCACCCAGAAGGAGAGCACTCCCATGCGCACCACCTCTCGACTCATCCGCACAGTCCTCGTCGCCGCCGGCCTGCTGGCGATCTCGGCATCGGCCGCACAGGCCATGCCCACCCGGCAGTCCACCGACGCAACCGACTCGGCCGCCGTGACCGCGGCCAATCGCACGATCGTGTTCCACCGCACCGGCTTCCTGCTCGACAACAAGCTCCCGGTTCAGGGAGTCACGTCCGTGTCGGTCATGCAGCCGGCCGCAGACTCTCCGACCAACCAGGCGCTCGTCTCCGTCATGCAGCCGGCCGCCGATTCACCGACCGACCAGACGGTACCTCTGGTCATCAGCCAGCCCGTTCCGGCAGTCACCACCGTCTCCGCGAGCAGCGGCTTCGACTGGACTGACGCCGCCATCGGTGCCGCCGTGGCCGCACTGCTGCTGATCCTGGCAGGCTTCGCCGCGACGCGCGTGCGACCGCGCCAGGCCGCGGCTCTGTAAGGGCTGAGCTTGCGCCCGGTGGGGGTTGTCGGGACCCCCACCGGGCGCTGGGGTGGTCCGGGCCAGAACCGGACAAGGTGTAAGATCGCTCCCGATGCGACCAAGGCTCCTTCTGCTGATCGTGGCCGCCGCTGTGCTCGCCCTGCTGTCGGGCACGAGCCGTGCCGGCGCCGGCACCGCCGCCTGCACCGCCACGGCCACCGGCAAGCACGTCCGCACCCAGCTGCTGAAGGTGCACCTGACCGGAACCTGTCCGGTGACGGGCGTCGCGCACGGCACGCTCACGTTCAGCCAGTGGCCGCGGATCCACGCCGATGGCGTGTTCGCGCTCGACTACGCGGCCGGAACGCTGTGGCTGCGGGTGCCCCGCAGGCTCTCGATGAAGCCGGCGTGGACCGCGCACGGGGTCACGACGGCGCTCGACGTGTCCGTCCAGGCCACGCCGCGGCGCCGCTTGAGCGGCCGAGGCCGCTACTCGATCCACGGCGGCTTCAAGGCGTCGAACGGCGCGGTGGTGCGCTGGCACCAGACCGTCACCGCCACGCCCAACCGCATCACGCTGGGATCGGTGCACGTCAGCGCCAGCCTGCCGGGGACCGGCTCGATGGTGGTCGCGGTGCACGAGGTGCGGCAGTTCTGTGCCACGAACACGACCTGCCCGTTCGGCCTGAAGACGACCACCGACCGGGTCGCCTTCCCCGCTGCCTTCACACACGTCACCGTCAGCTCGCCGCTGTGGTTCGTGACCGGGGACGGCACGCTTCTCTCCGGACGTGAGCAGACAACGATCCTGCTGCGGTCGAAGCGGACGCACCACATCCTCGGTCGCTCCGACTTCCAGGCGCTCATCCGCATTCCGTAATCCGGCCGAGCCCGTACACTCCGCCCCATGGATACCCGCCCGATCGGCGTCTTCGACTCCGGCGTCGGCGGCTTGACGGTGTTGCACGAATGCCTGGTCACGCTGCCCCACGAGGACTTCATCTACTTCGGTGACTCCGCGCCGGAGCGGTTCCCGTATGGCACCAAGCCGGCCGCGACCATCCGCCGGTTCGCCCACGAGGTCGCCCAGCACCTGATCGAGCGGGACGTGAAGCTGCTGGTGGTCGCCTGCAACTCGGCTACGGCTGCCGCCCTGCCCGATCTGCAGCGCGAGTTCACGGTGCCCCTGATCGGCGTGATCACGCCCGAGGCGCACGCCGCCGTCCAGGCCACCCGCGCTCGCCGGGTGGGGGTGATGGCGACCGAGGCGACGGTTGCGAGCGGCCGCTACCCGGCGGCGATCGGTGTGCTCGACGCCGGCGTCGAGGTGGCACAGGTGGCCTGCCCGGAGCTGGTGCCGCTGATCCAGAGCGGCGACGTCAACGGGCACGACCTGCACGACGCGGCCAAGCGGTATGCCGAGCCGCTGAAGCAGGCGGAGGTGGACACCGTGATCCTGGGCTGCACGCACTACCCGCTGATCAGACCCATGCTGCAGCGCATCTTCGGCCGCGAGGTCACGCTGATCACCTCCGCCGAGGAGATCGCGCGCGAGGTCGCGGCCACACTCGAGCGACGCGGGGTCAGCAACCTGGCCGACCGCGAGGGCAGCTACCGCTTCCTCTGCACGGGCGACGAGCAGGCCTTCCAGGACGTCGCCGGTCGCTTTCTGCAGCTGCCGCTGACCGAGGTCGAGCGGGTCGACCCCGCGCGCCTGGAGATCGCCGCGTGAAGCGCGCCGACGGCCGCGAGCTCGACCAGCTGCGCCCGCTTGCGATCGAGCCGGGGTTCATCGACAGCGCGCACGGCTCGGTGCTGTTCTCGATCGGGAAGACGCGGCTGGTGTGCACGGCCATGGTCGAGGAATCGGTGCCGGGGTGGATGCGCGGGCGCGGCACCGGCTGGGTCACCTCCGAGTACGGGATGCTGCCGGGCTCGACGTCCGACCGGAAGCCTCGCGATGCCAGCCGCGGCAAGCTGGACGGCCGCACCGTCGAGATCCAGCGCCTGATCGGCCGCTCGCTGCGTTCGGTGGTCGACTTCAAGGCACTCGGCGAGCGCACCATCTGGATCGACTGCGATGTGCTGCAGGCCGACGGCGGCACCCGCTGCGCGGCCATCTGCGGCGGCTACGCCGCGCTGCACCTGGCGTTGTCGGGGCTGGTCGACGCGGGAAAGCTGCGCGAGCTGCCGCTGTCCGACTCGGTGGCGGCCGTTTCGGTCGGGATCGTCGACGGCAGCTCGATGCTCGATTTGGCCTACGCCGAGGACTCGCGCGCGGAGGTCGACATGAACGTCGTCATCTCGGGCAGCGGCCAGATGATCGAGGTGCAGGCGACCGCCGAGCGCACGCCGTTTGGCCGTGCCTCGCTGGATGAGCTGCTGAGCCTTGCCGCCGCCGGAATCGAGGAG
>DATIOK010000054.1:0-3001 GCA_035473255.1 Gaiellales bacterium | reverse complement strand
TGCGGCCGTCTCAGACGTCTCGATCCAGGTGGTCGGTGACGCGAACAAGCCGATCGGCAACGGTACCGCGCGAGTGACCGTCGGCATGACGGCCAGCAGATCAACATCGGCAACGTGTAGCCGGCCCTAGTCGCGGGTGTGGCCTTCGCAATCGCGGGGGCAACAACTGGGCGCGTCATCGAGCGAGTGCACTGAGCTTCGGAACGGCTAGCCGAGCTACACAGGTTGGCAGCCGCTCGATGTCGGCGAGGCCGCTCGCCTCACTCCGGGTCGTCACGACTGGGATGGCCGCGGTTGAGACTGCGCTGACGCCGCTCGTTTGAACGTGACCACTGCTGCTTATCGAATGTGATCACCCTGACCGACCCGCCGACTGAGGTCCATCACCAGTCAGCGGGCCTCCTCGACGCTCCGGTTGTCGATGACCGAGAGCTCGGGGAGGCCCTGCCGGATGCTCACATGGGAGGCGCTCGTGGAGGCGCAGGCACTACGGAGTCAGGGGTGGTCGATCAGCGCGATCGCCCGCCACCTGGATGTGACGAGGTTGACCGTTCGCCGTTATTTGAACGGCGAGCGGACCCCTGGTCGGCGGGCGCCGGCCGGGGTGGATCGGTTCGAGGAGTACGCCGAGTATTGCCGGCTGCGGCTGGCGGGCGACCCGCACGTGTGGGCGACCACGTTGTTCGACGAGGTCATCGGATTGGGTTACGGCGGGTCGTATCAGTCGTTCACCCGGGCGATCCGGGTCCGGCAGTTGCGGCCGCGGTGCGCGGCGTGTGCTGGCGCGAAGAAGGGCCACGACCGGGCGCTGATCGAGCACCCGGCAGGCGGGGAAAGTCAATGGGACTGGGTCGAGCTGCCCGACCCGCCGCCGGCGTGGGGGCTGCCTGGCCCAGCGCATCTGCTGCTTGGTGTGCTGGCGCACTCGAGCCGGTGGCGGGGTTGGCTGGCCGAGGCCGAGGACCAGCCACATCTGATCGAGGGCCTGCACCAGGTCGCGCAGCGGCTGGGTGGGCTGACCCGGGGTTGGCGCTTCGATCGGATGGCCACCGTTTGCCATCCAGGGTCGGGACGGATCACCGCCAGCTTCGGGCCAGTCGCGGTGCACTACGCGGTCGCGATATCCATCTGCCCGTCCAAGCACGCCTGGCGCAAAGGCGCGGTGGAAAAGAGCGCGCACACCATCGCGCAACGCTGGTGGCGCACGCTGGGCGACGACGTCACGGTCGCGCAGGCGCAAGCCGGCCTGGACCGGCTGTGCGTCAAGCTCGACGGCCGCAAACGGATGCGCGACAGGGAACGGACGACGGTCGGCGCGTTGGCCGACGCCGAGCCGCTGCGGGCGATGCCCGGGCCGTTCCCGGCGATCATCGATGTCGAGCGGACGATCAGCGGTCAGGCTTTGGTGCCGTTTCGCGGGAACAAGTACTCCGTCCCGCCCGGGCACGGCGGGCAGCTGGTCGCGGTGCGGCACAAGCTCGGCACCACCACGCTGGACGTCGTCACCGGCGGCGGGGTGCTCCTCGCCCGGCACCTGCGCGAGCCCGACGGCGCGGGCGCGATCGTGCGCACCGACGAGCATGTCACCGCGTTGACCCGGGTAGTGCTGGCCAACTTCACCGACCGTGCGCCGTGCCGGCGCAAGACTCGCCGCCCACCCGACGCCGCGGCGATCGCGGAGGCGGAGCGGATCCGCCGCGCCCGGGCCGGGATCGTCGGCGAGCAGGTCGTGGTGGACTTCGCCGCCTACGCCGAGCAGGCCCGCCCGCTGCGCACCGACCAGGCAGGCCAACAATGACCCGCACCGCGCCGGCACCGGCCAGCGTCGACGCGCTCGAGCCGATGGGCACCGCCGAGGCCGAGGCCTACCAGCGGCTGCGCGCCCACCTGGCCGAGTTGCGTCTGTCCACCGCCGCCCAGGCGCTGACCAGCGTGCTCGACGACACCCGCACCGAGAATCTCTCGCTGATCACCGCGTTGGAGCGGCTACTCGCCGTCGAGGTGCAGGCTACCCAGGCGCGCCGGCGCGCCAGCCTGCTGCGCTTCGCTTGCCTGCCGATGCCCTATGAGATCGGCGACTTCGACTTCACCGCGCAACCCGGGGTGGACGAGAAACTCATCCGTGAACTGGCCTCGCTGCGGTTCCTCGACGACGCCGGCAACGCGGTGCTGGTGGGCCCGCCCGGCACCGGGAAGACGATGATCGCGGTGGGGCTGGCCCGGGCCGCGGTCCAGGCCGGGCATCGGGTCTACTTCACCACCGCCGACGACCTGGCCAAACGCTGCAAACGCGCCGCCGCCGAGGGCCGCTGGGCCACCGCGATGCGGTTCTACTGCGGGCCCCGCCTGCTGGTCATCGATGAGCTGGCCTACGCCCGCCACCACCCCGACCCGGACGGCAACGCCGCCCTGTTCGAGGTGATCTCCCGCCGCTACCTCAAAAGCAGCACGATCGTCACCAGCCACACCGGCGTCGCCTCCTGGGGCGAACGTCTCGGCGACCCCATGCTCGCTGCCAGCGTCCTGGATCGCCTGCTGCACAGGGGAATCGTGGTCGCGGTCGACGGGCCGTCGTATCGGATGCGTGCCCACCAGCAGCGCACCGAACAGCTCCGCCGCGCCCTCACCACGCAGCGACCATGACCAGCTGCGCACACTGCGGCCAGCCGATCACCATCACCAGCCGCAACCCGAACCGGCGGTTCTGCTCACCCCGGTGCCGCGTCGCGGACTGGCACGCCCGCCACCCTCGACACCCCAGCACCGGCCTCAACGTCGTGGACCACACCATGGACGCCGTCGTCGACGCCGTTCCATCGGTGAACGGCATCCCCGCCGCGAACGGCGTTCAACACTGCCCGCACTGCCGCCAGCCCGTCGCCGTCATCAACGTCCTCGTGCCCGCCGCGGCAGCCCACATCCCCACCCCGGAGGTGATCCACATGAACCCCAGCTGACCGCTACCCTGGCGACGACAGAGTGGTCACATTCGCTGAGCAAC
>DATIOK010000053.1:0-12106 GCA_035473255.1 Gaiellales bacterium | reverse complement strand
TGCCACCACATCCGACGTGCGCCGGCGATCGATCGGATTGGGCTGGAGGGGTTGTCGCGTCAATGATTGTCGGACAATCAGATGATAGGACTCACCAGAGCATAACGGCCGATCCGAGTCGGGTCAACGCCTGGGGCGTATAGCCGTTCCGATCGGCGGCGCTGGTCGCATCTGGCGCGCGGCGTCGTTGGTGCTTCAGCAATGTCCCGCTGAAGCCAGACCCTTCAAGTCGCGTGCGGCGTTACGGCGGAGGGGTCAAACCGAAGTCTGACACCCAAGGGTCACGCGGTCGCCTGGCCCTCCTGAGCCGCTTCCTCCGCGGCGATCTCCTCGTGCCGGCGGTACGCCTCGGCCGCGATCTCCCGCACCCGCTCGAGCGCCTCCTGCGAGGGCATCACGTCGTCCGGAGGCACATGCTCGATCTCCAGGATCGCGTCCAGCAGCTCCAGCTTGGTCATGAAGAACAGCCGGAAGTAGGGCACGTTTCGCTCCTCGGCCATCACGAACAGCGGCCGCCGCTCGACCCGCTCCACGATCTCGGCCCGCAGTGCCGCCGCTTCGGCCATCCGGCCCTTGCCGTCGTCGCCCTTCGCCGGCGGGGCGACCACTTCGTCGTCCGGCACGTCGACCACGGGCATCTGCTCGGTCTCCTGCCCTACCTCAGCGACCGGCTCGGGCTCGGGCTCAGGCTCGGGCTCCGCCTCAGCGACCGGCTCGGGCTCCGCCTCAGCGACGGGCTCGGGCTCCGCCTCAGCGACCGGCTCGGGCTCAGGCTCCGCTTCAGTGGCCGGCTCGGGCTGCGCCTCCGCGACCGGCTCGGGCTCCGCTTCAGCGGCCGGCTCGGGCTCCACCCACGGCTCCCACTGCGGCCGGCCCGCCTCCGGCGCCGGCCGGCGGGCCGAGCGCAGAACCAGGAGCAGGAGTAGGCCGACACCGAAGAGACACAGAGAGATGATGAGGAGCCGGCGCACGGTCGCTGTCAACTCTACATCCGTCCGGCCACAAGTTGAAGATATGCCGCCTCATAGTCGTCGATCATCCGCCGCGGAGAGAACCGCTCCACCGCGCTTGCCCGGCACTCGGCCGGATCCAGCGACAGCGCCTGCTCCACCCCGGCCGCCAGTCCCGCAAACTCGTCCACGATCACGCCGCTGCGCCCCTGCTCGATCACCTCCGGCACGGCCCCGAACCGGGTCGCCACCACCGGCGTGCCACAGGCCATCGACTCCACCATCACCAGGCCGAACGGCTCCGGCCACTGGATCGGGAACACCGTCGCCCGCGCCCGCTGCAGCAGCCGCACCTTCTCGTCGTGGCTGACCTCGCCCACGTAGCGGATGCCGTCCGACAAAAATGGCTCCACGTTGGCCTGGAAGTGTTCCCGCTCGGCCACGTCGTGCATCTTGCCGGCCAGAATCATCGGCAGGCCCATCTCGGCCGCCACCCGAACGGCGTTGTGCGCGCCCTTGTCGGGCGACATCCGGCCCAGGAACAGCAGGTAGCCGTCATTGTCCTCGTGAAACGGGTAGGCGTCCATCGCGATCGCGTTGTGGCAGGTGGCCAGCCAGTTGATGTTGGGCAGCGGCGTGCGCTGGTGGTCGGAGATCGAGATCAGACCGACCGACGGGCTGACCTGGTCGATCAGCGAGTAGACGTCGCCCGGCTCGCCGGTCAGCGGGCCGTGCACCGTGTGGCAGACCGGCGCCGCGCTGGCGCCGCCGAGCGCGGCCGCCAGCGGGCCGGAGTGGTCGTTGATCAGGTCGAACCGGTCGGCGTTGGCGAAGCAGGTGAGCGCGTGGTGCAGATCGGGCATCGACAGCCCGATGCGCATGCTGGGCGGATCGTCGTAGCTGGTCACCAGCCGCGCCTTGGTCTGCGAGTCGCCGGCCGCGAACAGCGTCACCTCGTGGCCGTGGTCGACCAGCCCGTCGGCCAGGATCGACACCACCCACTCGATGCCGCCATACCGGGTGGGCGGCACCGCAAACCAGGCCGGGGCGATGATGGCGATGCGCACCCTTGGAAACTTACTTCGCCGCCGGCGTCAGCGTCACCTTCGTGACCGTGCGCACGTTGCCGGTGGATCGGTAGCTGAGCACCCACAGGCCGTCGCCCCGCTGGACCAGCACGAGCGGGTCGTCGGGCATCGACAGGAACGGCCCGGTGAGCGTGCCGGTGGCCCCATTCAGCCGGTCGAGCTCGCCCTGGCCGTCGAACCGGGCCACCCACAGACCGCCGTCCACCAGCGCCAGCGCGCCGGCGCCCGGGTAGATCCGCGACACCGTCACCTGCGGCGGCTCGCCCGGGTTGATCCGGGTCAGCCGGCCGGGGTTCGTGGTGGTGTCGCGCGGGTAGCTCGAGACCCACACCGAGTGACCGTCGGCGGTGACGTGGTTCGATTGCACGCCCACGCCCACCTTCTTCTTGAGGCCGATCCGAAGGCTGGCGCCGGTGCTTTCGGTGATCCGGTAGATCGCGGTCTCGGCCAGCGCCCACAGCTGGCCGAAGCTGCCGGTGAGATCCCAGACGTGGCCGTTCACCGGCACCCTCTGGTCGGCCATCGTGCCCGATCGGTTGACGTGCACGATTGCGTCGACCAGCGGCACCCAGACGCCGTCGTCGGTCGCGACCGGGTAGCAGCTGGCGGCGAACCTCGCGGTTGCGCACGATGGCTGCTCCGCCAGCTGCAGACGGTGCTGCACGCGGCCGCTGGAGGGATCGATCCGAAGCAGCGTGGCCGGGCCGTGGGCGTGCTTCGTGCCCAGCACCCAGATCACACCGTGCCCGACGGCGATCCCCTCCGGCAGGATGTTGATCTGATAGGCGTGTCCCGGCTTGCCGGTGGCGGTGTCGATCCGCTCCACCTCGCCCGGTGAGCCGGTCGGCGGCTGCCGCGCGACCCACAGGCCGGCCGGCCCCGACGCCATCACGGCCCGCCCGCGGCCCAGCTTCACGGCGTGGCCGACATGGGCCTGCACCGGTGCGCGGTGCCCGCGGGCGGTGACGTCGGTACCGGATCCCGGGTCGGTGACGACCACGTAGGCAATCGCAAGCACGATCGCCGCGAAGGCGACGACCAAGATGACACGCAGGAGCTGGGTCATGGACCGGTTCTTCCCGACACCGGGGGAGCATACGGGCGAATCGGTCAATCGGGGGATGGTGGCCGCAGGCGGCCGCGCCGATACGAGGAGCGATGAGGGGTCTCGTGACACTGGCCGCTGCGCTGTGCCTGTTCGTGCTCGTCTCGCCCGCCTGGAGCGGTGCCGCGGGCGGTAGCGCGGTGGGCGTGTCCGAGCGTGAGTGGAGCGTGACGCTGAGCCGGCTGAAGGTGCAGCACGGCGCGGTCACCTTCTCGATCCACAACTTCGGGCAGGACGACCACAACATCAAGATCCGCAAGCACGGATCGCAGTACGGCTTCAGCGGTCGCATCCGCAGCGGCGGCACGGCCACCATCACGGTCAACCTCAAGCCGGGCGTCTATTGGGTGTTCTGCGGCATCCCCGGGCACCGCGCGCTGGGTATGAATGCCAAGCTGACCGTGACCTGAGGGACAATCCCCGGCGTGACCGTCCCCGATCCGATCGCGCTGGCACAGAGTTGGCTCGACGCGGCCGCCCGCGCCGGCGCCCCGCAGCCCGAGGCGATGGCGCTGGCGACGGCCAACGAGCAGGGCCAGCCGTCGGTGCGGATGGTGCTGATGCGCGGGCTCGACCAGGAGGGCTTCCGCTTCTACACGAACCGCGAGAGCCGCAAGGGCGACGAGCTGGCCGCCAACCCGTGGGCGGCGATCGCGTTTTACTGGGAGCCGCCGGGGCTGCAGCTGCGGGCCGAGGGCCCGGTGCGGCCGCTCGACGATGAGGCCAGTGACGCGTACTTCGCATCGCGGCCACGCGAGAGCCAGCTGGGCGCGTGGGCCAGCCGGCAGAGCCGGGAGCTGGAGTCGCGCGACGAGCTGCTCGACGCGTATGCCCAGGAGCAGCGGCGCTGGGGTGAGCGCGCGGTGGGGCGGCCACCGCACTGGGGCGGCTATCTGCTGGTGCCCCACGCGATCGAGTTCTGGGAGCACGGCGAGCATCGGTTGCACCGGCGCCGCCAGTTCCGCCGTAACGGCGACGGCTGGACGCTGCGCCAGCTGGCGCCCTAGCCGGCGGTCGCGTCATGGGATGATCCTCAGCGGCCGATTGGCCCCGTGGCCTTGGTCGTGCAGCATGCGCCGTCGAACACGCAGCTTACGGGGCGCTGGGCGGGCGACTCCCCGCCCAGCGCCCGGGTGTTCAGTGACGTGAGTCGACGAACGGCTGGGGAATGCCGAGCCGGCCGTCTGACCAGTTGAAGTACGTCGTGGTACCGTCGGTCGCGTTGTCCGTGTAGTCACCGAAGTTCGGCACGATCCCCGATGACGTGTTGGTCCAGTCGGTATCGCCGGTGGTGACCCGGAAGTCGGTCGCGTTGCGGCCGGGGCTGCGGCGACACTCGGCGAAGTAGTCGGTCAGCGCCGAGTCCGGCCCGGAACGGCGCCGGTCATACCAGCTGCTGCAGATCGTGCCGTCGTTTCGGACGCTGATCGCAGGCAGGAAATGCAGCGTGTAGTCGGAGTCGTCGTTGATGCGGACGATCGGGCTCGAGAACTGGAGCTGTCGGGTGAACGCCCGCATCCAGATATCCCCGAGCGGGTGCAGACTGGCGTCGTTCCACTCGACCAGCACCTGGTTGGTGGTGCCGTCATAGGCGATCCGCGGGAAGTCGTTGCCGGTTCCCCGGTTGTAGCCTGCGATCACCTGGGCGCTCAGCGATCGAACACCGCCGGTCAGGCTGCTGTTCTGCTGCCCCATCGTCACCACCCGGGGATTGGCCGGGCCGCCGACCGAGACCTGGTTCGCCCCGGCCCGCACCTGGGCGATCTGCTCGTGGATGAACGGATCGCCGCTCGCAGTCTGCACGTTGTCGATGTTTCGCTCCCAGGCGACGTATGTGTCGCCGTTCGGCGCGACCACCGGATACGACCCGCTGTTGACCTGGCGGGGCTGCTCGGGCCAGATCACGACCGGCGCGGAGAAGCTGGCATGGGTCAGCAGCTGCGGCTGGCTCGGTAGATGCGCCCGTACCATCTCGATCTGGCCTGCGCCGCTGCCGCTGATCAGGAAGAAACGGGTGTAGGCCATCACCAGCGTGTGGCTGGCCTGGTCATATGAGAGGAACGGCTTGTCGATCAGCGCCAGGTTCGGGCTGGGATTCCCGCCGATGACCAATGGGCAGACGTTCCCCGGCGAGGGCCCGATGACGGGCTGTCCGAAGTGCACGGTCGAGCCGCCATTGCTGACGGTGGCGATGCTGACCGCGGCGGTCAGGAACGCCGGGCGGCCGTCCCCACAGGAGAGGAACGCCGGGAAGTAGAGGCTTCCGACAGCGAAGTGGCTGCCGTCGATCCGCACCACGGACGGATCGCCGCTCCACATCTGATCGGGATTCTGGTTGGGAAGGCCGATCAGGTCGCGGAAGCTTTTGCCGCCGTCTGACGAGTAGCCAACGCCGGTGCCCGATCCCCGTGGAAGGGTCGAGTTGGGCTGCGCGAACGCGCTCGCGTCATTCCACGCCGCCAAGACGCGCCGCTGCCCGCCCGCGTTGGCCGCCGCGATCGCGGTTTCCGATTGGCCACCGGCGAGATCCTCCTGCGGGCTGGCCGCATCCACGTTCGACCCGAACGACGGCGTCGCCGCACCGAAGAGGGCACCTGCGGTCGGCGCCTGCGGCCCGTACAACCACCCGTGCGCTCCCGCCGAAAGCGCCTTGTCGAACTTGACATGCGGCAGCACTTTCTGGCTGACCGCAGACGTGTTCCCGGACCCAGTCGCGAACGACGAAGGCACGGCGACGGCGAACACCGCCAGAACTCCCACCGCCAGAAGGCGTCTCATCCACCCCACCCCCCTGACCGGCAAGACCGGAGCGCCAGACGCGTCCACCCTCGCCAGCCGATCGACCCGCCGACGCTACGCCTTCTCGGGGCGGCACGTCAACCTCTGCGGCGCGAATCGGCGGTCGGCAACATCAAGCGCCGCGTATGTGTACGCGGGCGACCCGGCTGCTGGGCGCGCTCGGTGTGGCCGCCTACCGGCCGGGCACCTCGGCCGACACGGGGTCGGAGGCCGGGAAGGTCTCCTCGAGGGCCTGGTCGAGCTCGTCCTCGCCCTTCTCGGTGCGCTGATCCGGGTCGGGCTGCGACTCCGGCGGCTGGGAGCGATCGTTCCGCGTCATCCGCCCGGATGATAGACGCGGCTCGATAACCGGCTCAGCCGGCGTGCCGGCGCAGCCAGCGCGCGAGCAGGCGAGCCTGCGCGGCAGGCGTGTTGCCCCGCGGGATCGCGACCCCCACGCGCTGACGGGCGTGATGGTGGTGCGTGGCAGGGGTCGGTGGCCCGGCCCCACCGCTGGTGGCGGCCACGATCACGATCGCGGCGACGACCAGCACCGCCAGCAGCGCAGCGGCGAGCCGCCCGTTGCGCATGCCGCGGACGGGCGTCACGTGCCGGGGCGGCGGGATGCGTGGCGGCGCGACGAGGGTGGCGGGCTCGTCCAGCATCGCGGACAGTGCCTCGGCGGTGGGGCGTGTGGCCGGGTCGGGGTCGAGGCAGCGGGCGACAACGCCGCGAAGCGGGTCGGGCAGTGCCTGCGGCGCGTCCGGCCCCGGCATGGTGCCGGTCGCCAGCTGATGCACGGTGACGCCGAGGCCGTAGATATCGGCAGCCGCCGTCACCTGCTTCCCGCCGGCCTGCTCGGGCGCCAGGTAGCCGGCCGTGCCGAGCACGCTGCCGGTCAGCGTGAGCGACGTGCCGTCCAGCGTGCGGGCGATGCCGAAGTCGGCGATCTTGACGCGGCCGTCGGGCTCGAGCAGCAGATTCTGCGGCTTCAGATCGCGGTGCACGAGGCCCGTCGCATGCGCGTAGGCGAGCCCGGCACAGCAGTCACGGGCGATGGCGACCACCCGGGCCGGCCTGAGCGCGCCGTCTCGGGCCAGCGCTTCGGCCAGCGACCCGCCCTCCACGTACTCCATCACGATGAACGGCCGGCCGTCGGGATCGTGGCCGAAGTCGTAGACCCGCACCACGTTGGGGTGGCTGAGCGGCGCCGCCAGTTGCGCCTCGCGCAGGAAGCGGTCCCGGAACGACCGATCGTGGGAAAGGTTGTCGGCGAGCCGCTTGACGGCGACGACCCGGTCCAGCTCACGGTCGTGGGCCAGAAAGACGATCGCCATGCCGCCGCTTCCCAGCGCGCGGCCGAGCCGGTAGCGGCCCTGGTCGGTGGGGACGGTGCTCAATCGCCGCCCCCCTGCTCGTTCTGGCCGGGGCCATGGTGTTTGCCACCGTGATGATGGTCGTGTTTTGGCGGCTTGTGTTCGGCCGGTGGCGCCGGCGGGGTGCAGCGGATGCCGGCGACCAGCCGCGTGGCCGTCGCCTGCAGCTGCGGTTGTAGCGCTGCCGGCACCCGGCCGGCGGCGATCGCCGCGTCGACGGCCGTGCTCAGCTGCCTGGCCTGATCGAGCGCGGCGCAGCCACGTTGTGCGTCGAGGCTGACGGCGACGCTGTCCGCACGGGCGGCGAGATCGGTGGCGATTGCTCGCGGGATCGCCGACCCGCGGGCGGGCTGCGATGCGGAGCCGGCGTTGCCGCCGCCGCATGCGGCTGCGCCGGCGCAGGCCAGGATCACCACGATCATGCGGACGCGATTGCGCATGCCTGGGTATGGGTACCCCGAATCGGCGCTCCGGTACCGTGATCAGGGCCGAAGCTAGGATGCGGCGATGTCTGCCGGACCGACCACGGGTGGCTGTCTGTGCGGGTCGGTGCGGTTCGAGATCACCGAGCCGCTGTTTGACGCCGGCTACTGCCACTGCACGCGCTGCCAGCGGCGCACCGGCACGGCCGCGTCGCCGCAGGCGCGGATCCCACCCGGCGCCCTGCGCGTGACGTCCGGGCAGGAGCTGGTGAAAGCCTACGCGCCCGGCGACGGCGGCTTTGAGAAGCTGTTCTGCTCGGGCTGCGGGTCAGCCCTGTTCAGTCGGCACCCTGAGCGGCACGAGCTGATGAGCGTGCGGCTGGGCGCGCTGGACGAGGATCCCGGGCTGCAGATGGAGTGGCGGCAATACGTGGCGTACGCCGCCCCATGGGAGCCGATCCCCGACGACGGCGTGCAGCGCTACCCGCATGCACGGCCGCCCGGGGCGTGACCAGGATCGCTCACCCAGTAGCCCTTTCGGAGCGGGTGACCGAACACCCCGATCGGTGGGTTCCGCGATCGGCTCTGCCGACCATGCTGAGCCGGATGGGCTCAGGTGGCGGCGTCTCCCGGTAGCGCGCTTGCGGCGGCCGCGCCGTCGCGCAGGAAGGCCCGCCGGCGGTGTGCTCCACTCACGGTCGACGGGCCTAGGTTCCGGACAGGTGCCCGTAGCAGCGTGCGAAGGGCAGCGCCCAGTCCGGTTTGAGTGTATGCCGGCCGAGCGGGAGGTCGGTGTCCGCCCGCTCACAGATGTCCGAGGGGAAGCCGAGTTAACGACTCCCCTCCATGCCCCCTCGGGGGAGGGCATCGGTCGGGTCGGAGGCCCAACTGCTCCCGCTGGGTTGGCACCGGGTGTGAGCAACCCTCGTTGGAGCCCTCGGACGTTCCGCAAGCGGAGTCCGCCAATCGGTGCGTTCTTCGCACTCACCGGTCGAAATGCAAGTCGCAGCGTGCCTCCGACTGCGTAGCTACCCTCCTGCTCGATGGCTCATCGATCGCGCAACCGCGGGGTGCTCGAACGGCGGGCGCGGCGTCGGCGGCGGCTGTGGCCGCTGGTTGGACTGGTGTTGGTGGTCTGCGGCGCGCTGCTGGCGATGTATTCGCTGCGCACGAGCGATGCCGACACGGCGGCCACCTCCGGTGCGGGTACCTCGCAGAGCAGCGCCGGCACGAGCGGCTCCGGCGGTGGGCCAGCGACGCCGGCCAAGCAGGTGCTTCGGGTCACCCGGCTGACGCGTCTTGCCGCGCCGGTGCAGGACGCGGCCGTGACCACCGTGGGGAGCCGCGCCTACGCCTTCGGCGGGCTCGATTCCTCCGGTTCGTCAACTGGCACCATCTCGGTGTTGCGGGGATCGTCGGTGCACACCGCCGGGCGACTGCCCGTGCCGATCCACGACGCGGCGGCCGCTGCCTCGCCGGCCGGGAAGCTCTACGTGCTGGGCGGCGGCCAGTTCGCGAGCGCGTCTGGCATCGCCACCTTCGACCCCGCCAGCCGCGCCACCCACCTGATCGGAGCGCTGCCCACGCCGCTCTCCGACCTGGCCGTGGCAACCGTGTCCGGCACCACCTACGTGGTCGGCGGCTATACCGGCACTCAGTGGTCGGATCACATCTACGCCGTCAACGGCAGTCACGTGCGCGGCGCTGGGCGGTTGCCCCAGGGGCTGCGCTACGCCGCGGTTGCGGCGGTGTCGGGGAACGTGATCATCGCCGGCGGCCGCGCCCAATCCGGCCCCAGCCGGGCGGTCTACCGGTTCGCACCGTCCACCGGTCGGGTCACGCGGATCGGCACGCTGCCGCGGGGGCTGATGCACGCCTCGGCCGGCACGCTCGGCGGTGTCATGTACGTGGTCGGTGGCATCGGGCGAACCGGCGCGGCCGTCGACTCGGTGCTGGCGGTGACGGCGGACGGCAAGGTGCACCGGGCGGCCACGCTGCCCACGCCGCTGTCGGACGCCGGCGTGGCCAGCCTGCCCGGCCGGATCGTGGTGATCGGCGGCACGTCCGGCGCCGGCCCGACCCGCACGGTGCTGCAGATCAGCATGGGCAGCGCGCGTCCCGCCAAGCAGCACGCCAAACCGGCCGCGTCCAGGCCGTCGATGTTTTCCGGCCCGCTGCCGGGAGACCTGCTGATCGCCGACCGTGGGAACAACCGGATCCTGCTCGTGAATCCCCACCACAAGCTGCTGTGGCACTACCCGAGCCGGCCCGGCCAGCACAAGCTGTACTTCGACGATGACACCTTCTTCGTGCCGGGCGGCCGCGGCATCATCTCCAATCAGGAGGAGAACCACCAGATCGTGATCATCAGCTATCCCCGCGGCAAGCTGATCTGGAGCTACGGGCACGCGGGCGTGAAAGGGTCGACCCACGGCTACCTGAACACGCCCGATGACGCCTACAAGCTCAGCAACGGGATGGTGATCGTGGCCGACGCGTACAACTGCCGCGTGCTCGAGATTCGCGGGCACCGCATCGTCCGATCGATCGGCCAGGCCGGCCACTGTGTGCACGACCCGCCCCGCTACCTGGGCGCCGTCAACGGCGACACCCCGCTGCCGAACGGCCACATCCTGGTCAGCGAGATCAACGGCTCCTACCTGGATGAGTTCACGCTCTCGGGCAAGCTGGTGCGGGTCTATCACGCCCCGGTCAGTTACCCGTCAGACCCGCAGCTGACCCTCAAGGGCAACATCCTGGTGGCCGACTACGCCAGCCCCGGCGGCCTCGTGATCCTCGACCGCCGCACCGGCCGCGTGCGGTGGGAGTACCGCCCCAGCTCCGGAGCGGGCAGGCTCGACCACCCCAGCCTGGCGGGGATGCTGCCCAACGGCATGATCGCGGTCAACGACGACTACAACCAGCGCGTCGTGGTCATCGACCCGCGCACCAAGCGGATCGTCTGGCAGTACGGCCACCTGGGCGCGGCCGGCACCGCACATGGCTATCTGAACACCCCGGATGGCTTCGACTTCGTGCCGGTCACGCCGGCCGGAAAGCCCGACCCGGCCGCGATCAGGCACGGTCCATAGTTGGTATTCTGTTATCGGACTCATTATTCGGGTCAGTGTTCCGGCGCCGCCCACTTCAGCCGCTTGCGGACGGGTGGCTCGCCAAAGGGGGCGGCGGTCAGACGGTTTATAATGAAGGCGTGGTTTGCGCTGACGTACGGGCCGGCGGTGCTGTTCATTCTGTCATCAGACCGCCACGAGCTCAGTGCCCTGCGAAAGCTGTGGCTTGGCTGGCGGATGCTCCGAACGACGCTGAGGGTGCAGTCTGGGACCGGACCCAAGACGCACTTGGCGATGGCATTGAAGATCCTTGAAACGCCACGAAGTGTCGAGGGCGTTGTGGTGGAGTGCGGGGCGTGGAAGGGCGCAAGCACCGCGAACCTCAGCTTGGCATGCAAGATCGCCGGCCGGCGCCTCGTTGTGTTCGACTCCTTCGAGGGCCTTCCTCAGGGTGTTGAGGGCGACCGCGAAGCCTCGTCGTATCAGTCGGGTGACTACCGCGGATCGCTGGAAGAGGTTAAGGCCAACATCAGGGCGTATGGCGCGATCGACGTCTGCGAATTTCGCAAGGGATGGTTCGATCAAACGCTCCCCGTCTTCGACAGCCCGGTTATCCTCGCCTTTCTCGACGTTGATCTCGAGGCGAGCCTCGTGACATGTGTTGAGAACCTCTGGCCGCGGCTTGTCGATGGCGGATACGTATTCACCGACGAGATGGCGGGACTCGGCTATTGCAGTCTCTTCTGGTCGGAGCGGTGGTGGCGGGAGCGGTTCGATTCCGAGCCCCCGGGACTGGTTGGGTCTGGGACGGGGCTGGCGTTAGGTGAGTTCTATATTGGCCCCCGGGACGAGAAGTCGGACCACCCACTGCAGCACGTGACGGCAGCCGCCTATACGCGAAAAGGCTGGGCACACCGCTGGACGTTCTATCCCGACGGATAGTCTAGCCGTGGCGTTTGGGACCCGGCCCTGTTGGTATCCATTCGTGTGCCGGTCGCCGTAGATCGTCAAGGCGCGTGACGCTAGTCCCCGAGTAACCGAGACGTCATTGGGTGATTGGCTCCTTCTATTGGACAGCTGGTCCGATGTCTGCGCTTGCGGCATTTGAGGCGATGTGAGATGGTCACAGCCTCGCGTCCGACGGTTCCACACGAGGTTGCCCTGAGGGGGTGGTCGTGGTCGGCAGGTGTGAGCGACGACTGGCCGCTATGGCGGTGGTCGCTGTGCTGGTGGGTGCCGCTGCCCTGCCGGCGAATGCGCGTGCGATGGGACAGGTGCACTGTGCCGGTTCGCGGGCGTCGCTGGTCGGTGCGGGT